>CAMZCV010000042.1 GCA_947305035.1 uncultured Coriobacteriales bacterium
GACACCATGCGCGAGGACGTCCACCTCTACGAGCTGCTTGAAGACCGTTATTCCGTCCAAGTTGGTGTGGAGGAGCTCAAGATCGATGTGGCCATCGCCCGCGAGGACGAGGCCAAGCTGCTCTCATGTATAAACGGGGCGCCGCTCTTCCTGCTTGACAAGACCATGCGCTCCAAAGACGGCACCCTCGTGCACTACTCGCGTTCGCTCCTCCGCGGCGACCGTGCGAGCTTTGTCTTCTCCATCCAGGACGGCCGCATCCTCGAGGGTTGATTCCGCAAACAACGGCAATGCAGAGGCGGGGACGGTGAAGAGGGGCCGTCCCCGCCTGATATTCCCCCATAGGGAGGTTATGGGGCTTATCCGAGCGCAGACATTCCCAGCGCGTTCGCTGCGCGCATGAGGCTGACCACACCGGCGACATCATGGATGTCCGCAGGGCTTGCCGACCATGATTCCGCTGCCAGAGCCGCCTCGGCAATCTTCTCGAGATCCTCCTGCGAGGGGTTGAGACCGAGCGCCTCGAAGGTGATGGGGAGCCCGCAGGCAACGCACAGATCGAGCACGCGGCCGATCTCATCATCTGGATAGTCTTCGGCGATGAGCAGGCACAGCGTGCCAAACGCAACGCGCTCTCCGTGCATCGCGCGCTCTCCCTCTGGGATGGCGGTGATCGCGTTGCCGATAGCATGAGCTATGGAGCACCCCACGTTCTCGAAACCAATGCCGGAGAGCAGGACATTGGCCTCGACCACGTTCTCGAAAGCGGGAGTCGGCGCCTTGACGTCGCAGGCGATGAGCGCTGCGGGACCATCGCGGAAGAGTGTATCGGCACAGGCACGTGCAATCGCGCGACCGGCAAGTGTTGCCCTTCCCTGCTCGGTGTCGCACCACACGTAGTTGGCGTGGCCCATGCGCTCGTTCGAGAGACCCTCGTAGTAGGTGGAGAGCGCGTCCCCGATTCCCGCAACGAGGAATCTGCGCGGGGCGGCTGAGATGACCTTCGTATCCACGAGCACGAGGTCGGGATTGGCCCGATGGATGACGATCTCGTTCATCTCCCCCTCGTCGGAATAGAGGATCGACATGGCGCTCGTGGGTGCATCGGTGGACGCGATGGTGGGGCATACGACCAGCGCGATGCGCCTCTCCGAGGCGATCATCTTGGCAACGTCGATGACCTTCCCTCCGCCCACGGCGATGATGACATCAGCAGAGCCGATGCGCGCGGAAACCTCCTCGATGGACCGGTGGCTGATCTCTCCCTCGAAGAGCACGGTCTGGTAGGCGCCATCCTCGTACCCCGCATAGAGAACGGGCGCGAGCAGGCCCTGCACGAACGAATCGACGAGGAACAGGTGGTTTGGGCCGAACCTGTCGGCATAGCGGCGCACGTCCGCGAGCACCCCAGGTCCTTGGATGTAATGGCCCACCGAGCCCCAGCTACGCATTGCGAACACCTCTTTCCTGACACGCCATGGACTTGAGCATGGCGAGATCGACGGTTACATTCTGGGCACCTGCCATGAGCGCGCGCTCCACATCGCCCGGGGTCTTGAGCGATGCCGCGCACACCATGCAATCGATGCCGTGCTTGTCGAACGCCTGCCTGATGGCACGCACGACGCCGATGCCGTCGCCGCCGCGCTTATCGAGGCGGCTCACATACACGGCGACGCATACCGCTCCTGCCGCGGCGGCGAGAAGCGCCTGGTTCACATCGAACACCGCCGTGCACGATGCCCTGATGCCGAGATTCTTGAGTTCCGGGATGGCCTTGTACCCCTCGGGGCAGGCGGGGATCTTCACGAGCGTGTTGCCGGGAATCTCGCGAACGATGCGCCGTGCATCCTCCACCATCTCCCCGCTGGTATCTCCCAGCACCTCGAGGTAGAACGGCACCTCGTCACCGATGGCGGCGCGTATCTCACGCGAACGGGAGAGGAAGGTCGTACGGCCACCCGCAAGATCCTTCGCGGCGACCGAGGGATTGTCGGCATAGCAGTTGACGGGGAAGAGCGCCGAGGCCTCTCGAATCTCATCGATGTCGAACGTTACCAGGCAGAATTCGAGCATGGAGGTTCCTCCTTCAAAGGTTGGCCCCGTCCTCGGAGGGTGCGGACGGGGCCTTACCGGAGGGGATGTGCGGTTCTTAGGAAACCATGTTGGCGATGCGGACGCCGACGCCGAACAGGCCTTCCCAGTCGGATTTGAACGTCTCGAGCGTTCCTGCCGTCATGGGATGCACGGCCATCTGCTCGAGAAGCTCGAGGTTGAGGGCGATGTTGTCGGCACCAGCCTCGATGGCGCGCTCCACTTCGCCCGCGCTCTTGATGGAGGCAGCGCTCACGATGCAGTCGATGCCGTGATCGAGGAACGCCTGCTTGATGCGGCGGACGGTCTCGATGCCGTTGCCGCCGTTGCGGTCGAGCCTGCTCACGTACACTGCCACGTACTCTGCGCCTGCAAGGGCGGCGAGCATGGCCTGGTTGAACGTGTAGACCGCCGTGCACGAGGTGCGGATTCCCTCGGCCTTGAGCGCGGCGATGGCCTTGTAGCCCTCGGGACAGGCGGGAATCTTCACGAGCGTGTTGCCGGTAACGGCTGCGACCATGGCGCGGGCATCCTCCACGAGCTCCTCGGCCGTATCGCCCATGGCCTCGAGGAAGAAGGGCATCTCGTCGCCGATGACTTCGCGGATGTCGCGGGCATTCTGGATGAACGACTTTCCCGTGCCTTTGAGGCAGTTGACCGCGATGGTCGGGTTCATGCTGTAGCAACCCAGAGGGTAAACCTTGCTGGCGGCCTTCACCATCTCGAGGTCGCCGGTGTCGAGGCAGAATTCAAGCATGCTCCACCCCTAACCGAAGATTCCGAGCAGGCCGGCGACGACGCCGATGACCATGATGCCGATGATCTGCGTGAGCACGGGCACGCCCTTCTTGTTGAGCGCGTAGAGCGCACCGAGAGCGCACACGGGAAGCAGGCGCGGGAAGATGGAGTCGAAGGTCTCCTGGAGGGAGAACATCGTGCCGTTGATATCGAACGCGATGGGCGTGGTGAGGCCCACGTTGGTCGCCACCATGGCGCCGATCACCATGAGTCCCACGATGGAGAGCGCGGTGGTGAGCTTGTGCATAACGTCGGCGTCGGAGATCTTCCCGATGATGTTGGCGCCGAGGCCGTAGCCGTACTTCACGCCGAACCAGCGGAGGGCGATGGTGGGAATGTTGTAGATGAGCAGGAAGAGCAGGGGGCCTGCGAGCGAACCGCTCATGCAGAGGCCCGCGGCGATGCCGGTGGCGATGATGCGCAGCGTACCTGCGATGAGGGAGTCGCCGATGCCTGCAAGCGGTCCCATGAGCGCGACCTTCATGGAGGAGATGGACGAGGTATCGAATTCCTCGTTGTTTGCGTTCTCCTCCTCCATAGCGGCGGAGATGCCGGCGATGAGGGGCTGCATGGTGGTCTGGCAGTTGAAGAACTCGAGATGGCGCTTGTATGCTGCGATACGGTCCTCGCGGTTGTCGTAGAGCTTCTTGATGGTGGGGATCATCGCGAATGCGAAAGCCATGTGCTGCTGACGCTCGAAGTGCCAGGCGTGGCTCGTGGTGAAGGTGCGCCAGAAGATGCTGTTGAGCTCTTTCTGGGTAAGCTTCTTCTCATTAGAACTCGTTGTCATCGTCAACCTCCGCAGCTACGATCTGGGAATCCTTGGGAATGAAGATGTGGGCCATGTACAGCACGCCGACGATCACGAGGGCGAAGCAGACGATGCCCAGGGTGGGGACGCCGAGGTAGGCAGCCAGCAGGAAGCCCAGCAGCAGGAAGACTGCGGTCTCCTTGGATGCGATCATGGTGATGAGCTGCGCAAAACCGACGGCGGGAAGGATGCCGGTGGCGATGGCGATGCCGGTGGTGAGCCAGGCGGGAATGGCTGCCACGAAGGCCGAGACCGCGTCGCCGCCGAACATGAACGCCACGAAGGCGATCACGGCGAAGGTGGCATCGAAGATAAAGCCGTTGGCAAGGAAGATCATGGTGATGCCGCGGTCGTTGTCGTCCTCTGCAAAACGGTCCGCCGAACGGGCCATGATGGGCGTGATGACGCCGTAGAACAGGTTCACGATGAACGCCGAGAGCACGGCGGCGGGCATGGCGATGGTGACGGCGGTATCGATGCCGTTGCCCGTGGTGATGGCGAATGCGGTGCCGAGCACCGAGCCCACGATCATGTCGGGCGGAATGGAGGCGCCGATGGCCTGCATGCCCATGAACACGAGCTCGAGCGAGAAACCGATGATGGTGCCGGTTGCGGCGTCGCCGAGTGCGAGGCCGACCAGGGCCCCGAGGACGATCGGGCGACCGAGCATGGCGGTGCCGACGAAGTAGTCGGCCTTGCCGATGAACACGATGAGCCCTATGAGAAACGCTTGGAATGCCATTGCTTTCCCTTTCTTGTTGAGCTGATTCCTACAGGTCGGATTCGGAGATGACGAGTTTCTTATCCTTTGCGACTTGCCTGACTTCCACCTCGATTCCGTCGCGAATGAGCCCGCGCACGAGCTCGCGCTCGTCGTCGTTCAGATGGACGGCGATTCCGAGCGACTTGGTGGTGTCCTCCTTCTTCTCGGTCCCGCCGAGGTTCAGCGAGCCGATGCCGCATGCACGCGCGATGCGCTCTGCATCCGCGACGCATCCCGCGACGATGAGAAGGTCGTACTTGTCGGTAACGCCGCTCGTGATGGCGGCAATCGAATCATCGACGCTCTTGATTACGAGCTTCACGCCCGAAGGCTTCGCAAGGCGCATGGTCTTCATCCGGATCTCGTCCTTCGCAACGGAATCCGAGACGACAAGGATTGCGTTGGCACCGAGCGTATGGCACCACGAGAACGCCACCTGGCCATGCAGCAGTCGATGGTCCACTCTCAGCAGCTTGATCATTGTTCCTCCCCCTTACGTGCGCTTTCAGCGCGGGTTATTTCACCGAGGCACTTCTCGAACAGCACCTTGGTCTCTTCCATGTAGATTGCGGGATCGCGGAAGCTCATGGGATGGACGTATTCCATCGAGAAGCCTCCCGCATAGTCATTTGCTGCGAAGACCGCAAGGTCAGCTGCCATGTCACGCGCTCCATGGCCCCAGGGCATATGGCCGGTGGGGGTTCCGTCGATGAAGTGGCAGTGCACAAGATCCCGACCGAACGCATCGAACCACTGGCCGATGGTCTCCCCCGCATTCCCCATTGCGCCGAAGTCCAGCGTGAACTTGAGGTTCTCTCGATTTACGCGGTCCTTGAGGGCTGCGATATCCGCGATGGTGGGAGCAACCTGGGAGGAGACGGTCCAGATGCTCTCGAGGGCCAACGTGATGCCGCGGGGGGCGGCGTAGTCGGCAAGATGGGCGAGCATGGACGCGCTGCGGGTGCGAGCGTCTTCCACGGGCTCGTCGTAGTAGTTCCATCCCGGAGTCACCAGCACGAGGGGCGAGCCGACGAGCGCCGCAAGATCGATGACCCGCTCGAAATAGGCGCGGGTGTTGGCGATGAGGAGCTCTCCCCGTGCGGCGATGTTGTTCGGCTTGGGGTTGTTCTGCTCCCCGCAGATGCAGGCGAGCTTCACGCCGTACTCCCCCATGAGCGCCTGCAGTCGGGCGGGATCCTCGCTGTACTGTGCATTGATGAGGAAGTGCTGCGGGCAGAGCCAGAGCTCTGCGGATGAGAAGCGATGCTCGGCGCAGGCTGCGAAGAACGCCTCGAGCTCGTAATAGCGCCAGTTGATGTTCATGGGATAGAGGCTGGCGGCGTCCATCTTAGAAATCCTCTGCTTCCTCGGCGGATGCGGCAAGATCGTTGCAGAGGAGGATGGCCTCGCGGCACTCCCCTATCGCCTCCTCGATATCCTGTGCAGCCAGCTCATCAGACGAGAGCAGCTGGACGAGCAGGGACATGTTCATGCCGCATACGAGGAAGAACTCGTGGTCGGCAAGTGCTGCCATGAACTCGTTGTTCACCGAGCCGCCGAAGATGTCCGTCACCACGACGACCGTCTCACCAGGAGCAAACGTGGCAAGAAGGTCCTCAACCTGATCGTGAGCCGAGACGTCGGGATCGATGTAGGCGCAAAGGGTTTCGACATTGTCGAGCTGTCCGAGGATGATCTGGAGGGTATCCTTCATCCCTTCGGCGAGATGGCCATGTGACGCAAGAACGAAACGGGGCACTTGAACTCCTTTGTTATACGTTGTCCTATAACAATATCTGAGATGATGATATTACAACACATAACAAAGTCAAGAAGTATTTTGTCTTATTTGTTATATATCTTTGCTTATCGCCCGTGAGAGGTGAGATGCCAGCCGCCGCAGAATTCGCACTTGTAGCAGGTGAGGCCGCGCACACCCCTATCGGCGGACCGCGCAATGGCGTCCTGGGCATCGAGTTTGGTGTCGTAGCGGTTCTTGCGATCGCAGCTCTTCGCCCGATACGCCCCCTCGCGCTTGGCCTCGAGCGCGCTCATGCCCTGCTCGGCGCGTTCGAACAAGCTGTCGAGGCTCCCGAAACCCGCCTCGAACTCCTCGCGCTGCTTTTTGACCGCCGAACGTTTCCTGCTCGTCATGGTTCTCCTTCTGTGTTTTCTCTCGCCCACGAGTGTAACCGCCGCACGGCCTTTGTCTGCCGTAGAATAGATGTGTATGTGCACATAACATAACTACGGAGGATGACCCATGGTTTCACGCGTCTTTGTCGAGAAGAAGCCCGGATTCGACCTCGAGGCCAAGGCCCTCATGCGCGAGCTGCGCGACCTTCTGGGCATCACCGGCATCACAGGCCTGCGCCTCATCAACCGCTACGACGTGGAGGGCATCGACGACGAGCTGTTCTCGCGCTGCGTGCCTACGGTCTTCTCCGAGCCGCAGTCCGACATCGCCACGCTCGAGATGCCCGAGACGGGCGACGCGCACGTCTTCGCCGTGGAGTACCTGCCCGGCCAGTTCGACCAGCGCGCCGACAGCGCGAGCGAGTGCGTCCAGCTCATCAGCCAGGGCGAGCGCCCGCTCGTGCGCTCCGCCAAGGTGTACGTGCTCGAGGGCGAGCTCTCCGATGAGGACGTGGCGGCCGTCAAGCACTACGTCATCAACCCCGTCGAGGCGCGCGAGGCGTCGCTCGAGCTTCCCGCCACGCTCAAGCAGAACTATCCCGAGCCGCCCATGGTGGAGACGCTCGGCGGCTTCCTCGACCTCGACCAGGCCGGTCTCGCAGCCTTCATC
>CAMZCV010000043.1 GCA_947305035.1 uncultured Coriobacteriales bacterium
GCGAGAAGAGCATCACGACCGCGTAGATGTCCAAGCGACCAAGGAGCATGAGACCCGAGAGCACGATCTTGGCAGCGGGGTTCCAGAACGCGAAGTTGCCCGCAGGACCTACGGCGCCCAGGCCGGGGCCGATGTTGGAGAGGCAGGCGATCGTGGAGGTGAACGTGGTGATGAGGTCGATGCCCTGGATGGAGAGGAACAGGCACGACAGCACCACGAGCGAGGCGTACATGGTGAGGTAGATGTGCGTGGTCTTGATGGTGAGCTCGTCCAGACGGTTGCCGTCGAGCGTGATGCGCGTCACCGAGCGGGGCGAAGCCTGCTGGCGCAGCTCGTTCAGGGCGGTCTTGACCATGATGATGAGGCGCGACACCTTGGTGCCGCCACCCGTTGAGCCCGCGCAGGCGCCGATGATCATGAGCAGCACGAGCAGCACCTTCGAGTACGAGGGCCATAGGTCAAAGTTGGTGGACGAGAAGCCCGTGGACGTCATGATCGACGCCACCTGGAAGAAGGAGTAGCGCAGCCCCTGGAGGAACCCGCCCACGCGGCCCGCGATATTGTTGGCGATGGTGAGCGTGGCAACGGCGATGATGCCCAGGTACACCATGAGCTCCTCGCTCTTGAATCCCTTGATGGAGCGGCGCATCCAGACCATGTAGTACAGGTTGAAGTTGACGCCCGAGAGCACCATGAACACAGAGACGACCATCTCGAGGTAGACGCTGTCGTATGCCCCCATGCTCGCATTATGGACGCCGAAACCGCCGGTTGCGGTGGTGCCGAACGCGGTGCAGAGGCTGTCGAAGAGCGGCATGCCGCCAAGGCGCAGGAACACGACCTCCGTGCCCGTGAGCACGATGTAGAGGATGTAGAGGATCCTCGCGGTCTTGCTCATCTGCGGCACGAGCTTGCCCTTGACGGGGCCGGTCATCTCGGCGCGCATGAGGTGGAGCGAGTGGGCCTCGTCGAGCGGCATGACGGCCATCATGAAGACGAGCACGCCCATGCCGCCGATGAAGTGCGAGAAGCTCCGCCAGAACAGCACCGAGCGCGGGAGCACCTCCACGTCGGTGAGGATGGAGGCGCCCGTGGTGGTGAGGCCCGAGACCGTCTCGAAGACCGCATCCACATAGAAGGGGATGGTTCCCGAGAACACGTACGGAAGGGCGCCGAACAGGCTCATGAGGATCCATGCGAGGCCGACTGAGACGAAGCCCTCCGCCGGGCGCAGGCTGTGGATCTCGGTTTTGCGCGTGGGCCATGCAAGCGAGAGTGCGGCAGCCAAGAGGATGAGGATGGTGTAGAGGAACGGCTTGGTGTCCTCGTGGTAGTAGCCAGCGCACATCATGGGCAGGCAGAGCAGGCCGGCCTCGATGATGAGCACGCGCGAGAGGATCTTTGGAACGATGCGTGATTTCAACGCGACCTAACCCCTCAGGATGTCTTCGAGGCAGGTCATGCCCGGACGTGTGGTGACGGCGAGCACGCGGTCGCCTGCGTGGATGGTGTTGTTGCCGTTGGGGATGATGCACGTTCCCTTTCGGATGATGGCTGCGATGAGCGTCTCCTCGCGCAGCTCGAGGATGGAGAGCGGGATCTCCAGGCACGGAGAGCCCTTCTTGGCGATGAATTCGAGCACCTCCACCTGCTCGTCCATCACACGGCTCAGCAGCTCCACGCCGCTGTCGTGCGTGGAGTTCTCCATGCCGCGCACGTGCTGGAGGACCTGCTCGGCGATGATGGTCTGGGGCTGGATTGGCGCATCGAGGCCGAACGTGGTTGCCATGTCGACGAAGTGCGCCTCGCTCACCTTCGCGATAACCTTGCCGACGCCGCGCGACTGGGCGTAGGAGCAGAGGATGGTGTTGATCTCGTCCACGCCGGTGAGGGCGACGAATGCATCGGTGCTCTCGATGCCCGCGTCCTCGAGGGTGGCGGCCGGGGTTCCTGCAACGCGCAGCACCACACCCGGGGGCAGAGCACCTCCACCTGGGGCATCGCATCCTTGATCTCCTCGGCAAGCATGCGGTTGTTCTCGATAAGGGTGACCTCGATGCCTGCGGAGAGGAGCTCGCGGGCGAGATAGACGCCCACGCGGCCACCACCCACGATGATGACGCTGCGCGAGCTCTCCTTGAAGATGGCGAGCTTCTTGAACAGGCGGCTGATCCTGCGCGGTGCACCCACGATGAGCACCGAATCGTCCGCCTTGAAGCTGAAGGATGCTGTGGGGATGAACGCCTTTCCGTTGCGCACGACCGCAGCGACGAGCGTGCCGTCGCCGAAGGTGCGATGGTAGTCGGAGACCGTGGTTCCGCAGAGGGGGTTCTCCGCCTTGAGCTTGAACTCGACGAGCTCGGCGCGGTCGCCGGCGAAGGTGTCCACCTTCGTGGCCGAGGGGAAGCGCAGCACGCGGCTGATCTCGTTGGCGCAGGCGAGCTCGGGATTAATGACGAGCGACAGACCCAGCTCCTTCTCGAGGAAGAGCACCTCGCGGAAGTGGGTTTCCTCGCGCACGCGGGCGACGGTGTTCTTGACGCCCAGCTTGCGGGCAACGAGGCAGCAGAGGATGTTGGATTCGTCGGAGTTGGTTGCGGCGATGAGGAGGTCGGCCTCCTCGGCGCGGGCGAGCCTCAGCGAGTCGATGTCGACGCTCGCGCAGACCGTCATGATGTCGAGCGAGGTGCTGAGCCGAGAAACACGCTCGGAGTTGCGCTCGATGACCGTGATGCTATGGCCTTCGACCGAAAGGTATTTTGCCAGCGCGGAACCGATTTTTCCGGCACCGACGATGATGATGTTCATACAGGGTCTCCCGTCGTTGACGACTGGCGACGAATAAAGCACATAAAACGATAGCTTACAGTATAGCGCTAATGGGTTGTCCGCGAAAAATACACCTCTCGCAGGGAAACGCAGTATAGGGAAGAAGGTTTCATTTCTATAAAGAACTCACCCAATCGCGGGTGGACGCGAAACCGTTGACGGGAGACGACCGTCAGGGACCTGCCAGCAAGGGGGTGCATTGCCGTCATGAGCGCAGGAGCTCTCCTGCCGCGCGGCGAGAACGTCCCTACCGTTTATGCAAAAGGCGGCTGACCGCCGCGTCGGCGCGCGTGCAGACTGGGATACTTGATTGGTACCTTCTCGTGAAAGGACTGCCATGGCTGAAATCGTCCGCGAACCAATCTCGTTTGCAAGCGCAGACAACACCTCACAGATCAAGGGCTGGGTCTGGCTCCCCGAGGGAGAGCCCAAGGCCGTCGTCCAGCTCACCCACGGCATGGCCGAACATATCGAACGCTATGACGGCTTCGCGCGCTTCCTCGCAGAGCGCGGTTTCGCCGTGTGCGGCCACAACCAGATCGGCCACGGAGACAGCGCGCAGCCGGGCAAGCTCGGATGCCTCCCCCTCGACAACGGCGCCGACGTGCTCGTTGCCGACGTCGATACCCTGCGCCGCCTCATGCAGGCGCGGTTCGGCACCGAGAAGCCCTACTTCCTCTTCGGGCACTCGCTCGGAAGCTTCATCACGCGCGCCTACATCTCCCGCCACGGCGAGGGGCTTGCGGGTGCCATCATCTGCGGAACGGGCCACGTACCTCCCGCAACGTCGAAGGCAGGCAACGTGGTGTGCCACCTCGTCGCGCGCATCAAGGGCGTCGATTCCACGTCGGGCCTGCTGGACGGCATCGGCGTTGGCGCCTACGCAAAGGCGATCAAAGACGCCAAGACCCCGCTCGATTGGCTCTCCTACCGCACAGAGAACGTCGAGACCTACATCGCCGACCCGCTCTGCGGATTCTCGTTCTCTGCCGGCGGCTACGCCACCGTGACCTCCCTCACCGGCGACGTCTGCACGCCCGCCGCGTTCGAGCGCACGCCCAAGGACCTCCCACTGCTCTTCATCGCCGGTGACGGCGACCCCGTGGGCAACATGGGCGAGGGCGTCCGCACGGCGTTCCAGATGTCCCGAGACGCAGGCATCAAGGACACCTACTGCATCATCTACGAGCACATGCGCCACGAGATCCTCAACGAGGACGAGCGCGGGCGCGTCATGGAGGACATCGCCAACTGGCTGGAGGAGCGTCTATGAGCGGCACGTACGTCATCGCACTCGATCAGGGAACCACCTCGTCACGTGCCATCCTCGTCGACCACGACGGGCAGATGGTCGATGTGGTGCAGCGCGAGTTCGAGCAGATCTACCCCAAGCCGGGCTGGGTGGAGCATAACCCGCACGACATCCTCAACTCCCAGCTGGGCTCGCTCACCGAGCTGATCGCGCGCCACGGGCTCACGACCGAGGATATCGTGGCCATCGGCATCGACAACCAGCGCGAGACCACCATCGTGTGGGACCCCGCCACCGGCCTGCCCATCTCCAACGCCATCGTGTGGCAATGCCGCCGCACGGCAGACCTCGTGGAAGAGCTCTGCGGCGAGGCATCGGTTGCCGCCGAGGTGCGCGCCCGCACGGGCCTCATGCCCGATGCGTACTTCTCGGCGAGCAAGATCCGCTGGCTGCTCGACAACGTGCCCGGGGCACGGGCGAGGGCCGAGGCTGGCGAGCTCCTGTTCGGCACCGTGGATACGTACCTGGTGTGGGTGCTCACGGGCGGGCTCGTGCACGCCACCGACGTGACCAACGCGAGCCGCACCATGCTCTTCAACATACACGAGGGCTGCTGGGATCCGTGGCTGCTCGAGCTGTTCGGCATCCCTGCGAGCATGCTCCCCGAGGTGAGGCCGTCGAGCGGCTCCTTCGGCGAGACGAGCTATCCCGGCCTTCCCGCGGGCATTCCCATCGCGGGCGTGGCCGGCGACCAGCAGGCCGCCCTGTTCGGCCAGTGCTGCTTCGAGGCCGGGCAGGCCAAGAACACCTACGGCACCGGCTGCTTCATGCTGCTCAACACGGGCCACGAGGCCATCGAGAGCAAGAACAGCCTGGTCACGACCATAGCCGCGTCGGCACCGGGCACCGAGGGGCTCGAGTACGCCCTCGAGGGTTCCGTCTTCGTGGGCGGCGCCGTGGTGCAGTGGCTGCGCGACGAGGTGGGCCTCATCCGATCCGCAGCGGAGACCGAGTACCTCGCCACCAGCGTGAAAGACACGGGCGGCGTCTACATCGTCCCGGCGTTCACGGGCCTCGGCGCGCCGTGGTGGTCGCCCGATGCTCGCGGCGCCATCTTCGGCATCACGCGCGGAACGGGGCAGGCGCAGCTGGTGCGCGCCGCGCTCGAATCCATCGCCTACCAGGTGTCCGACCTTGCCGTCGCTATGGAAGCCGATGCGGGCAAGCCCATCGACGTGCTCAACGTGGACGGCGGTGCCGCTGCCAACAACTTCCTCATGCAGTTCCAGAGCAACATCCTCGACCGCACGCTGCACCGTCCGCAGAACCGCGAAACCACGGCAATGGGCGCGGCGTATCTCGCGGGCCTCGCCACGGGCTTCTGGAGCGGCACGGACGAGCTGCGCAGCCTGCGCGCGAGCGACGACGTGTTCACGCCCGAAATGGACGCCGAGGCGCGCGAGGAGCTGCTCGCGGGCTGGCACGAAGCGATCAGGCGCACGGTGTAAAACGTTTCACCCAAAAGGGGATACTCCCCTTTTGGGTGAAAGCGGCGATTCTTATCCCAGGACCTCTTGGGCGATTTTGGCGCTCTCGGTTGCGTCCTTGGCATAGTAGTCTGCGCCCACCATCTGCGCGTATTCGGGGTTGAGCACGGCACCGCCCACCATGATCTTGGCGCCAGGCACCTGCTCGCGCAGCAGCTCGATGGTCTCGGCCATGCCCGCCACCGTGGTGGTCATGAGCGCCGAGAGGCCCACGAGCTTGGCGTTGTGCTCCAGAGCCGCGTCCACAACCACCTGCGGGTCAACGTCGCGGCCGAGGTCGACCACGGCGTATCCGTAGTTCTCCAGCAGCATGCGCACGATGTTCTTGCCGATGTCGTGGATGTCTCCCTTGACGGTGCAGAGGATGATCTTGCCCTTGTCGGAGGACGCCGACGATGGACCGGCCTGGGCGCGGAGCACCTCGAAGCCCGCCTTTGCGGCCTCAGCCGAGGCCATGAGTTGCGGAAGGAAGAACGTGCCCTTCTCGAAGCGCGCGCCCACCTCATCGAGCGCCGGGATAAGGACGTCGTTGATGACCGTGAGAGTATCAGCCCCGCCTTCCAGCAGACGTTCGACCAGTCCGGGCACGGGCTCCCGGCGTCCGGACAGGATGGACTGGTGGATCCGCTCCTCAACGGTTTCCGCCTCACGAGCAGAACATTCCGCAGATGCGCCCTTTGCGTCGAGGACGTTCGACGATGATTTCGGCGAAGCCACCACCGTCGCGTCGCTCCGATTCACGTACGACGCAATGTAGTTCTGCGCGTTCTCGTCCTCACCCGAGAGCACGCGCCACGAGTTGATCACGTCCATCATGCGTTGGTCGTTGGGGTTGATGATCGCCAGGTCCAGACCCGCGGCCAGCGCCGCAGCCAGGAACGTGGCGTTGACGAGCGGGCGGAACGGCAGGCCGAAGCTGATGTTCGACACGCCGAGCACCGTGCGCACACCCGGAAGCTCGCGCTTCACCGCCGCAATGCCGTCGAGTATGGCACGCGGGGCGGTTTGGTCGGTCGAGCAAGCCATGGTGAGGCAGTCGATGGCGATGTCACAGCGCGGAATACCGAGCTTCTCCGCGGTTTCCACGATGCGCCGGGCGATGGCGAGACGCCCCGCGGCGTCCTTGGGGATGCCCTCGTCGTCGAGGGTGAGGCCCACGATGGCGCAGCCGTACTTCGCCGCGATGGGAAGCACCGTGTCGAGCACCTCCCGCTTGCCGTTGCAGGAGTTGATGAGAGCCTTGCCGGGATACCTGCGCACGGCCGCCTCGATGACGGCAGGGTCGGCGGAGTCGATCTGGAGGGGCAGCGTGGTCACGCCCGAGAGCTCGGAGCAGAGGCGTAGCATCACGGCACGCTCGTCGATCTCGGGAAGGCCGGCGTTGACGTCGAGGATCTGC
Organism: uncultured Coriobacteriales bacterium; assembly: GCA_947305035.1. Lineage (GTDB taxonomy): Bacteria > Actinomycetota > Coriobacteriia > Coriobacteriales > Atopobiaceae > RUG721. The sequence continues at coordinate 7,028 of CAMZCV010000043.1, forward strand.
GCTCCGGCATCGACCTGCTTGATGGCCTCCCCCATCACATAATCGAGCTCGCCCGAGCGCAGGGCCTCCTTGAGGCGCTTCTTGCCCGTGGGGTTGATGCGCTCGCCGATGACGCCCACGTCGCCAGGAGCAAGCGCGACGAACTCCTGCGCGCTCGTCACCGTGAACGGCGCATCGGGCGCAGCAGCCTTCGTTCCGGATGATAAAAAGGGACGGGTACAATTTAACGTTTTGGCGCG
>CAMZCV010000044.1 GCA_947305035.1 uncultured Coriobacteriales bacterium
CACCACGGGCGCATCCATCCGCGAGGCAACACGCGCATTGTGCGCGCGAGGTGTCGCGGAGGTTACCGCATGCTCCTTGTGCCGCGTTTGGTGAGGAAGTTGGTATAATTAACTTCACTGTTTCACCCTGGGTCTGTGGTTGCGGGCGTGCAAACGCCCTAGTCCAAGGCAGACGAGGCCGAAGGGATCCACGTAAGCAGGGGCGTGAGCGTTCCTGCGATCATGGCTCGTCCTAGAGGTAAGACGCACCGCTCGTCTACTTATGAGGCATCCGGCCTCGCGAGCGAGAGGTCCACGGTGGGGGGCCGTAGCCCCGAAGCCAGCGTCCCAGTGCGCGAGTGTGGGGTCAAAGACCAGGTCAGCCGGGGGGAAACAGCCGTCTTCATCGTGTCCGGCACGACCAAGAGAACGAAGGGAACCCTATGAAGACCCGTATGCGCATCGTCATGAGCTGCATCGTCGCCATCGCCATGGCGTGCTGCCTCACCGCGTGCAATCCCAAGGAGAAGATCGACGAGCTCCTCACCCCCACGTCCGTGGAGGAGGCCATGGAAGCCAAGCGCGCCGAGGCCAACCCGCTCCTCTCCACCCCCAGCATCGTCGAGGACGGCTATCTCACGGTTGGCCTCCGCACCGCCGAGACCACCGCTCCGTTCTGCATCGCCCAGGCATCCGGCGAGGTCTCGGGCATGGATATCGACCTTGCATCCATGCTGGCCGACGCCCTCGGCCTCAAGGTGCGCTTCGTCAACGTGACGTCCGTCGAGGCATCGCTGGGCACCGAGTGCGACATCGTGATGAACGTCGCCATCGGTGACGCGGGCAACGCCACCGTGGTGGGCGCCTATGCCGAGAACGCCACCGCCCTCTTCACCATGGGCGATGCCGCCATCGCCGACGCCTCCGAGCTCGCCGGGCACACGGTTGGCCTGCAGTCCGGCTCCGTTTCGCAGCGCCTGCTCGCCCAGAGCGGCCTAGGCATGTACGAGACCAGCTACGACAACCTCAACGGCGCATTCGATGCCCTCGCAGCGGGCGAGGTTGAGTACGTGTGCTGCGACCTCTACTCCGGCGCCTATCTGGCGTCCTTCTACGACAACGTGTCCATGGTGGGCACCATCGACGTTCCCACGGCAGAGGGCATCGCCGTGGCAGCCGATAACACCGCCATCCAGGTGCAGATCCAGTCCGCGCTCGACACCATCCAGAGCAACGGCCAGGGCGACCTCGTGCGCATCAATTGGGTCGGCGGCATGCCCAACGCCACCAGCTCCAGCCAGATCGCGGGAATCACCCAGGGCACGGAGTAGAACAACAATATTTGAAGAATCTATAGCGATGGCCGGCGGTTCCAACCGTCGGCCGTCCTTTACCGCTTTGTTGCCGCCGTCTCTCTATCTTTCGTGAATCAAGGTCAGGACTTGGGTATTGTCATAAGTAGAGGCAATCTCCCGGTTTTCCGGGTGTGCATAGCGTAAACGTACGAAGGAGGCTTCTATGGTCAACATCAGGGTTTCGGGCCGCAAGGTAACCATTACCGATGCACTGCTCGATCATGTGCAGGAGAAGATGGGAGCAGCGCTCAAAGTGTTCGACATCTCTCCCATGACCTGCGATTGCGTGCTCAGGGTCGACAAGAACCCCTCCAACCTCGAGCGCAAGTCCTGCGAGGTTACCGTTTTCGTCCGTGATAACGTCGTGCGTGTGGTTGCGTCCGGCGACGATATGATCGCCGCCATCGACGAGGCCGCCGACAAGGTGAGCCGCCAGCTCCGCAAGTACAAGACCCGCGTCATCGACCGTCGCCAGAGGGGCGCGCGCATCGCCATCCCCACCAATGTCGAGGATCTCGCCGACCTTATCGAGCCCACTCCTGAGGAGGAGGACGACAACGTGCTCGTCCGCGAGAAGATCATCGATCTCCCGCCCATGACGGAGGAGGAGGCACTCGTCCAGACCGACCTGCTCGGCCATGATTTCTATGTGTTTACCAATGCAACCACAGGGTTGATAAATGTCATCTACCATCGTAAGAATGGTGGATACGGCATCATCAAGCCCAAGATCGAGGAGGAAAATGACTGAGATTCCTCAGGAGCAGAGCAGCGGCAAACCGGAGGACGCCTACGACCTCGAAGGCATGACCACTCCGAACCATAACTACGTTCCAACTGAAGTCGTCAAGGCGGTGCGCGCGTTCAAGGCGCACCGCGACGTTCATATCATCGTGGATACCTGCGCCGACTACGCGCCAAAAGTTGCCGAGCACTTGGGCGTGGAGGTTATCGGCTTCCCGTACATCATGGATGGCGTCGAGTATATTGACGACCTCTGGAAGTCCATCTCCTATGAGGACTACTACGCCAAGCTGCGCGAAGGTGCGCATGTGACCACCGCCGCGGTGTCGCCCGGCTTCTACTACGAGGTCTTCGAGCGCGCCGCGAAGGAGGGCACGCCCACCATCTACCTGGGCTTCACGGGCGGTCTCTCCTCGAGCATCCACGCCGCCGAGCAGGCGCGCGACATGATTGCCGAAGAGTACCCGGAGTTCGAGCTCTACGTGCTCGACAACCTCTGCCCGTCTGCTTGCGCAGAGCTGCTGGCTGTGGAGGCCGTGCGCCTTGCGGGCAACGGCTCCACTGCCCGCGAGCTGTACGAATGGGCCAAGGAGGCGCGCTACTACGTGCAGGGCTACTTCACGCTCGACAACCTCAACGCCCTTGCGGCAGGCGGGCGCATCCCGCCTGCAGCGGCGCAGCTGGGTGGAAAGCTCGATATCAAGCCCGAGCTCTCCTTCGACCTCAACGGATCGCTCTCGCTCAAGGGCATCTGCCGAGGCCGCAAGAAGGCGCTCCGCGAGCTCGTGTCCGAGTTCCAGGAGAACTGGTGCAAGGATTCGTCGCTCCCCATCTGCATCATGCATGCCGACGCCAAGAAGGACGCCGACTGGCTCGAGGATCATCTGCGCAGGGAGAGGGGCTGCGAGGGGCTGCTCGTCATCCGCAGCGTCATCTCGCCGGTCCTCGGCGCGCATGTTGGCCCGGGCATGGTGGCCGTGGGCTTCTGGGGCGGCGACCGCCGCGAGAAGCTCTCGCTCTCCGACCGCATCGCCGCGAAGGTCCGCTCGCACAGGTAGACGGAAGGCACATACATGCAACGCAAAACCATCTCCAAGGTGGCTTTCATAGGCACGGGCATCATGGGCTCGGCCATCGCCGGCCATATCCTCGACGCGGGCTATAGGCTCGCCGTGAACAACCGCACCAAGAAGAAGGCAGACGCGCTGGTAGCGCGCGGTGCCGTGTGGTGCGACACCATCGCCGAGGCCGTCAAGGGCGCCGATGTGGTGTTCACGATGGTGGGCTATCCCGAGGACGTCGAGGATGTCTACATGGCATCGGGCGGCGTGCTCGCCAGCGCGCGCAAGGGCGCGTGGCTCATCGACCTCACCACCTCATCCCCCGACCTCGCGCGCGACATCCACGACGCCGCCGAGGTTCTGGACGTGCATGCCTTCGACTGCCCGGTCACAGGCGGCGAGCAGGGTGCCATCGACGGTACGCTCACGCTCATCATCGGCGCTGCCGAGAAGGACGTTCCCGAGGAGGTCATCGAGCTGCTCAAGACCTTCTCCGCCAAGATGTGCTTCTTCGAGCATGCCGGTGCCGGCCAGACAGCCAAGCTCTGCAACCAGGTGTCGTTCGCGTCGTGCATCGTGGGTTACGCGGATGCCTTGGCGCTTGCCGAGCAGGCGGGACTCGACCCCCACGCCGTGCTCGATCTCATCCTCAGCGGCACCGGCACCTCGGGTGCTGCGCAGAGCTATGCGCCCAAGTCGCTTGCGGGCGACTTCAAACCGGGGTTCTTCGTCGAGTTCCTGCGCAAGGATCTGGGCTTGGCGCTTGCACATTCTGAGGATTTCGGTCTTTCGTTGCCCGGCGCCGAGACGGCGTACGCGCTTTTTGATTTACTCTGTACTGTTGGCGGATCGCGACTGGGCGGACAGGCTATCAGCCTGCTCTATGCCGACGAGGCCGAAGGCTATGCTGCCGGGCTCGATTGGTCGCTTGCGGAGCGCGATGCTGCCGACGATGACGATGACGACGAGTGCTGCTGCGGCCATCACCATGATGGCGAGGGCTGCTGCGGGCACCATCACCACTAAGGGGGATCAGCATGGCTGAGGAGTTCGAGCTCGAAGCAGACGCCAACGTGGCGGCTTCCGCAGAGGAGGCTGCGCCCGAGGAAACCCCCGAGGAGATTGCGGCAGAAGCGGCAGATCAGGCGGAGGAAGCTCCCGTCTACACGCCCGAGCTTGTCGAGACGCTCATCGAGGGCCTTTCCGGCGCGAGCAGGCGCCGTCGCCAGGAAGTCGGCTTCGAGATCGCGGCAATCGCGCACGTCTCGCCCGAGCTCCTCGAGCCCCATATCGATGTCCTTATCGACGCGCTCTACCGCCCCGAGGCACAGACCCGCTGGGAGGTGCTCGACGCGCTCACCGTGCTTGCCGAGCTCTACGGCGAGCGCACGTTCGGCGCGTTCGACGGTGCCGAGACGGCGCTCTTCGACGAGGACTCCGCCACGGTGCGCCTCGCCGCATTCCTGTTCCTCACGCGCTATGCGTCCGTCTCGCCCGAGCTCTCGGATGAGGCGTGGCCGCTGCTCGACGAGGCGATCCAGTGCTACCATGGCGACGCCGAGTACCACGACATGCTCGCCGGCCTGCTCGAGATGGTCCAGGGCAACGTGTCCGAGGCCACCGCGAAGGCGCTGGTCGACCGCGTGGGATTCGATGCTGAGAACAGCACCTCCTTCATCAAGACCTACTCCGCGCAGATCATCAAGGCCGTTAAGGACGGCGTTTCTGCGGGCGAGGTTGCATAGGGTTCCCCGCGCGGCGGGGGAGAGAGGATTTTCAAGATGGCTACCACCAAGAAGAAGTCGACGGCGAAGAATTCGAGCACGATGATCACGCTCATCGTGGGCATCTGCTGCCTGGTTGCGGGCCTGCTCGTGGGCAAGTTCGTTCTCGGTGCGCACGACACCTCCAAGCCGCTGGGCAGGACCACCCTCGCTGCCGGCGAGCTCGACACCGTTGTCGCAACCTATACCTACAAGGGCGAGAAGCACGAGGTAACCGCCCGCGAGGTCATCGAGGACAGCTCCTCGCTCGATAACGCCCTCAATGCCGATGGTACCTATGCGATGCCCTCCGCCGACGCCATCGTGGGCTTCGCCCGCAATGCCATCATCATCGGCGAGGCGCAGGCACGCGGCATCACCGTCACCGATGAGGATATCTCCGCGTATGCGATGGAGATCCTCGGCACCGATGACTTCGCAGCCATCGCCTCCACCTACGGCATCAGCGAGGACGTTGCCAGGCGCATGCTCGGCGAGTCCGCCATGATGAAGCAGCTCCGCGACCAGGTGCTCGCCGACACCAGCGTGGGCGAGGCTCCGGTGCCCCCCACCGAGCCCGAGGATGGCAACACCGACGCCACGTCCAAGGAGTGGGCCGATTACGTGATCGCGCTGCTCGGCGATGAGTGGGACGCCGCGAACAACACCTGGGCGCGCACCGACGGCGCCTACTATGCCACGCTGCAGACCTATCCCATCTCCAACGATTCCGCCAGCTATGAGGCGGCCGAGCAGGCCTACTACATCGCCTACATGGACTACATGAACGCCTCGAGCACTGCGGCGCAGGATTGGACCAACTACGTGAACGAGCTGCTGGGCGGCGCCTCCATCGAGATTGCGACGCTCGGCGCATAGCGCGGGCGGGGAGGCTGCATGGCCATGCGGATTGCCATCAGCGATTGCCTGCTCGGAATACCGGCACGATACGACGGCGGGACGAAGCCTTGTCCCGCCGTCATTTTGTTGTCGCGGCAGCCTGGCGTTGAGGTGGTGCACGTATGCCCTGAGACAGCGGCAGGCCTGCCCGTGCCGAGGCCTCCTGCGGAGCATCGCGACGGACGCGTTGTCTTTGCGGACGGGACTGACGTGACGGAGGCCTTCGAGCGGGGGAGCGCGGCGTGCCTCGAGCGAGTGCTTGCTGCGGGCGTTGACTTTGCGGTGCTCAAAGCCAAGAGCCCCTCGTGCGGCGCGTGGATGATCCATGACGGTACGTTTACGGGCGGGCTCGTGGATGGTTGGGGTACGTTCGCCGCGATGCTGCGCGATGCCGGGGTACCTGTGTTCACCGAGGAAGACGTGGAACGGGCGGTTGCATTTGCGCAGCGTGGGGAATCTTGCGACGATTCATTTCTCCCGCTTGTTTGCAAGGCCCTTGGTCTGCTATAGTTAGTTGCCGCGCCGGAATAGCTCAGTTGGTAGAGCGACGCACTCGTAATGCGTAGGTCTCGGGTTCGAGTCCCGATCCCGGCTCCATTGTTTCCGCAGGTCAGAGGCCTAGTGCCTCTGACTTTTTTGTTTGAGGGTGCCCAAAAGGGTGCCCGAAGGGTGCCCGATTTCGCATGAATACGTATGAAAAAGGGCGAACATGTTCCACAAAAACAGCATGTTTCCTGCACTATTGCAGCGCTCCATACAGTACGGCACCACCTCTGGGAAAAGCGCCCTGCTGAAGGCTTGCTGTATTCCCAACCGTTATTTTGGCTGACGTTCGCTCCTTCGGACCCGTCAGACGGGCTCGTTATGAACGCATGTCGTTATAGATGAACATAGTGCAGGGCTTTCGCTCTTCTCTTCGATGCTGTGATAAGCAATAGGCGTGATGGGTGTTAGGGAAATGATGGATGTTATACCCCTAACACGGAGAAGGCGCTTCTTCCACTTTCTGCGCCGTTGTACGAGAGGAGCATTTCCATGCGTTTGCCCATACACGTCAGGGAACAATGGCGGTCTGCCAATATGGCTTCCGTCCTCTTTACAGAGGGGAGGTTGTAATGGCCCGCATCATCGCCTTCTCGAACCAGAAGGGCGGCGTCGCGAAGTCGACGACCGTCGAGGCCTTCGCGGCAGAGCTTACCGCGAGGGGCTTCCGCGTCCTCATGGTCGACATGGACGCCCAGCCCGGCAACCTCAGCCTCCACGTCGGCGCCGACAAGGAGCGCCGCGGATCGGGCGACATGCTCCTCCAGGCGAAGCCCACCGAGGAGAACGTCTCCGACTGCATCCAAGATGCGGGA
>CAMZCV010000045.1 GCA_947305035.1 uncultured Coriobacteriales bacterium
AGCTCGATCTCCTTGGCGACGGAGACGCCGTCGTTGGTGATGGTGGGAGCGCCGAAGGAGCGCTCGAGGGCCACGTAGCGGCCCTTGGGGCCGAGCGTAGTGGTAACGGCGTCGGCGAGGGTGTTGACGCCCTTGGCGAGCTTGGCACGAGCGTCGGTGCCGAAGAAGATATCCTTGGCCATGTTTATCAATCCTCCGAATTAGTCCTCGATGATGGCATAGATGTCGTCGGCGCGAAGGAGCAGGTACTCCTGGCCGTCGACCTTGACCTCGTTGCCGCCGAACTTGCCGTAATACACCTTGTCGCCGGGCTTGACGTCGAGCGGAACGCGGGAGCCGAGCTTCTCGTTGTACTTGCCGGCACCAACGGCGATGACCTCGCCCTGCTGCGGCTTCTCCTGTGCGCCGGAAGAGATGTACAGGCCCGAAGAGGTCTTCTCCTCCTTGGGAGCAGGCTTGACCAGAACGCGATCGCCCAGAGGTTTAAGTGTCATAACGATTCCTCCTTTAAGCAGACGATGCCTCGCGTGATGCGGGCATCGCACTATCCAACGCTAGATATAATACCCGCACGAGCGTCATTATTACAGTGAAAGTCGAAAATCTCACAGTAATGCACTTAGATTTTCGGATACAGCCGCACTGAACTGGGGACAGGCTGTTCGTTCACCTGTGCGGTTTACAGCTCGTCGAGCTCGGCAAGCCAGAGTGCGGAGACCGCGTCGGAGGGCATGCGAAGGGCCGCACGTGGCGAGACGCCCACCGTTCCCACAGCCGGACCATCGGGCGAGCAGCTGCGTTTGAACTGCTGCGAGAAGAACCTGCGGTAGAACACCTTGAGCCACTTCAAGATGGTCGCCTTGTCGTACTCGGATCCCAGCGCATGGCAGGCGAGCCTGTAGACCTTGCCCGGCGTGAATCCGCGGCGCAGCACCTGATAGATGAAGAAGTCGTGCAGCTCATACGGGCCCACCAGATCCTCAGTCTGCTGCGCAATGGTGCCGTCGGCGTTCGCCGGCAGCAGCTCGGGAGAGACGGGGGTGTCGAGCACGTCGTACAGGACGCCGCTCTCGAACTCATCGTCGCAGGTGTCGGCGACGTAGCGCACCAGATGGCGCACGAGCGTCTTGGGGATGGCCGCATTGACGCCGTACATGCTCATGTGATCGCCGTTGTAGGTTGCCCAGCCCAGCGCGAGCTCGGAAAGGTCTCCCGTGCCCACCACGAGGCCGCCCTCCTGGTTGGAAAGGTCCATGAGAATCTGCGTGCGCTCACGAGCCAGCGCGAACTCGTACGTCGCATCGTGGTCCGCCTCATCGTGGCCGATATCGTAGAAGTGCTGGCGCACCGAGTCGGCGATGGAAATCTCGCGCAGCTCGGCTCCGGCCGCGGTGGCAAGCGAGCAGGCGTTGTTGTAGGTGCGGCCCGTGGTTCCGAAACCGGGCATGGTGACGGCGATGATGCCGGAGCGGTCGAGCCCCAGCAGGTCGAAGGCGCGCACAGCGACGAGCAGCGCCAGCGTGGAGTCGAGTCCTCCGGAAAGGCCGATGATCGCGCGGGTGGAGCGGGTGTGCTGCAGGCGCTTGGCCAGCGCGTGCGCCTGGATCGAGAAGATTTCCTCACAGCGTGCGGTGCGGTCGGCATCGTCATCGGGCACGAAGGGGTGCGCGTCGACCGCGCGCGTGAGCTTGGTTTCGGAAATGCCCAGCGAGAAGACCGTGCGCACGTAACCGTCAAGCCGCGGGTCTGCCGCCGTTTCGAAGACGGACACGCGACGCCGCTCCGCTGCGATGGCGTCCGTATCGATCTCGGTTGCAGCGATGCCGTTGCCGAAGGGTTCCGCCTCGGCAAGCAGGCGGCCGCACTCGAACACGAGGTTGTTGCCGGAGAAGACGCAGTCGGTGGTGGACTCGCCCTTTCCCGCATTGGCGAAGACGTAGGCGCAGGTGAGGCGGTTGCTCTCGGCGGAGAGGATCACCTTCTGCTTGGCAGCCCTGCCCACGATGGCGCAGGATGCGGAGAGGCTCGCGATGAGCGTGGCCCCAGCCGATGCATGGCCGTAGGTGGGACCGGACGCGGCCATGGTATCCTCCCCCACCTCGGCTGCAACCACCAGGCTGCCGAGAGAATCGCAGCAGAAGAGCTGGCGCACGCCGAAGGGGATGTCGTCGAAGCCGGCGATGTTGATCGCCACCACATCGTCCTGGCCAACGGAGAAGTACCTTCCCTCATCCAGCTCGTTGAACGTGGAAACGACCTGCTTGGGAACGACGCCGAGGATCTCCCCTCCGCAGATGGCCACAGCGCAATCGTACAGCTTGGCGTTCACGCGCACGGGCGCTCCCAAAAGGATGAGCGCGTCGAACTCCGCGGTCTTCTCGACGAGATAGGCAAGCCCGTCTTCAACGGCATTGAGCAGGGCATCCTGGTAGAAGAGGTCTCCGCAGGTATAGGCCGTGAGGCAGAGCTCGGGAAGGACCACCACCTTGGCACCGTTCTTCTCGACGGCGGCGGAGATGGCCTTGATGCACGACTCGACGTTGAACTCGACGTCGGCGACCTTGACCTCGGGGGTAACGGCGGCAACGGAAACGAACCCATCCCTCATGATGGCCTCCCTGCTCGGAGCGTGATCCTACGAGAGATTATATAGTGCGTCCACCAGCGGGAGCCTGCACAGCCATCAGTCTGTAACCGACCAGGTGCCGAGCGGCGCATTGGGGCTGGCATCGAGTGAGAGATCGGCGAAAAGGCCCGCTTTATAGCTGCGCAAAGCCACGAGCGCGATCATGGCAGCATTGTCGCCGCAGACCGAGAGAGGCGGAACGGTGACCCGCACGCCCCGCTTGCCGAACGCCTTCTGGTATGCGGCGCGGAGCGCCGGATTGGCCGCCACGCTGCCGCCCACGCAGAAGTCGGAAACGCCCAGCTCCTCCACAGCCTTCACAGCCTTGGCGACCTGCACGTCAACCACGGCGGCTTGGAAGCTTGCCGCAAGATCGGGCAGGTTGATGGGCCTGCCGGCGCGGTTCTCGCCCTCGATGTAGGTGATGACGGCCGTCTTGAGGCCCGAGAGGGAGAAGCGGTAATCATGGCTGTGCATCATCGCACGCGGGAACGGGATGGCGCGCGGGTTTCCCTGCGCAGCCAGCTTGGAGATGACGGGACCGCCTGGATAGCCCAGCCCCAGCGCTTTTGCCACCTTGTCAAAAGCCTCCCCCACCGCGTCGTCGATGGTGGTGCCCAGGATCTCGTAGTCGCCCCATGCACGCACATGCACGAGCATGGTGTTTCCACCCGAGACGAGGCTCGCAACGAACGGCGGCTGGAGGTCGGGCGTCTCGAAAAGGTTCGCGAACAGGTGCCCCTCGAGATGGTGCACCGCGATGAGCGGAAGCCCCGTGGCAGCGCAGAAGCCCTTGGCGAAGGCCACACCCACGACGAGCGCGCCAACAAGGCCGGGGCCAGCGGTAACGGCGATGGCAGACAGATCGGACGGGGTGAGCGTGTCGCACCCGAGCGCCTCCCCCGCCTTCTGGAGGGCCTCCTCGAAGGTGCCCACGATGGCCTCGGTATGCTTACGCGAGGCAATCTCGGGCACCACGCCGCCGAAGCGTGCGTGGAAGTCGATCTGCGTGGCGACGATGCTCGAGAGCACGTTGCCGTTCGAGTCGATCACGGCAACCGCCGTCTCGTCGCAAGAGGACTCGATGGCGAGGATGAGGTCGCCGGCGGCGGCGATTGCCTCCCGAGCTGCTGCATCGCGCGGGGCAGCCTCGATGGGCCACGGGCGGATGGAGGCGGCGGGCTCGGGCAGCTCGCCGTCGTTGACCGAGAGAAGCGGGAGCTTGGCGGCCATGATCAGGGCGTCATGGCCCTGCCCATAGTAGTTGGGACGACGGCCGGTCTGCTCGAACCCGAGCTTGCCGTAGAGGCTGCGCGCGGGCTCGTTGTCAACATCCACCTCGAGCGAGATGGTCAGAGCGTTGAGCATCTGCGCGTCGTAGGCGAGGCGCGCGATGAGGCGCGTGGCAATGCCCTCGCGTCGGCGGTCGTCTGCAACCGCAACGTCGCTTATCTCGAAATCATCGCCGCAAAGCTGACCGCCGGCAAAGCCGATGACGGAGCCGCGGTCGTGTGCGACCCACCAGCTGCGTCCGGGCAGCACGAGCTCGTCCTCGAACATCTGGCGCTTCCATGCAACGTGCGGCGCGGAGCTGAACGCCGCTGCTTCGAGAGACGCAACCGCCTCCGCGTCGTTGAGCGACATGGGCCTGAGCTGCGTGTGGATGCCTGCAAGCTCCTCGGCGACCCCCGTGCTCCTCATGAAGCCCGACTTGCCCAAGCCCAAACGCTGGCGCTCGTTCTCCTCGGCATCCGAGAGACGCGTGTAGACGGGCTGCACGAGCGCGGGATCGCCCGACTCGTCCGCATCGTAGCGATCGGGGGAAGCCGCGGCACGCAGCAGCGCCTCTCCCGTTAGGTGCCAGAGCTCCTCGTCGAGGAAGCGCGTGAAGCCTGCCGCCTCGAATTTGGCACGGTAGCGCTTCAGGCCATCGCCCGTGAGGAGAAGCTCGTCCTTGTCGTCGCGCAGGGACCACTTGGCAACGCAGACATCGACCTTGCACACGCTCTCGGTGGCGAAGGAGCGGTGCGCGCCTGTATCGTCGAGCTTGTAGATACCCGGGTAGACCTCGCCGCGCATGGCGTCGTCCGCCACGGCGAGAAGCCCGCGCTCCCCCGCGAGCCAAGCACGCCACGCGACTGCGTCGAGGGTGGATGTGCCGTGGAGCATGCAGCCCAAGCCGCAGGCGATGCCCTTTGCCGTGGCGATGCCGATGCGCACGCCCGTGAACGAGCCGGGTCCGCGCCCCACGAGCACGGCATCGACGTCCGCCATGGTGAGGCCCGCGCTCTCGAGCGTCTCGAGGATCGTTCCCGTGAGCTCGACGTTCGACTGACGGCGGCAGAGGTGGTCGCCCGAGGCGAGCATGCGCACGTTGGCAGAGCCTCCCTTGAGGGGCGTCCATTGCGCCACCGCGCAGGCGAGCATATCGGTGGAGGTGTCGAAGGCGAGCACGGTATAGGAGGTCTGCACGGCAATCATCCATTCGGGCAGCGGGTTGTTCAGCACAGATAGTGTACGACCTTTTATCGGTAATACCGAAACTCCACCCTTAAAATTATATTGCGCGCGATTTAATTTTGTGCTATATATTAAGCGGCAAGCAATTATCGGAGAAAGGATCCGTCATGAACGTCTACGATTTCACCGTTTCGGCCAAGGACGGCACCCCCGTCAGCCTCGCCGCCTACGAGGGCAAGGTCCTGCTCGTCGTCAACACCGCAACCGGCTGCGGCTTCACGCCCCAGTACGAGGATCTCGAGCGCATCTACGCCGCATACCGCGAGCAGGGCTTCGAGGTGCTGGACTTCCCCTGCAACCAGTTCGCCAACCAGGCTCCCGAGTCCGACGAGGAGATCACCACGTTCTGCACGCTCAAGTTCGGAACCGAGTTCCCGCAGTTCAAGAAGATCGACGTCAACGGTGACACGGCCGCCCCGCTCTTCGCCGCCATGGCCGCCGAGAAGCCCTTCGAGGGTTTCGGCAAGGGCCTCAAGGCCGCCGCGCTGGGCAAGTTCGCCGCGATGAACAACAAGCAGTACGGCGAGAAGTGCCATGTGGGCTGGAACTTCACCAAGTTCCTCTTCAACCGCCAGGGCGAGCTCGTGGCGCGCTTCGAGCCCACGGTTGACATGGCAGAGGTCGAGAAGGCTGTCGCCGCCATTCTCTAAGCGCTATCATCTAGATGCACGAATCCCGGCCGTCCGAAACTCCCTTTCGGGCGGCCCTTGCAAAACGAGACAAACGACCGGGTTACTGTCTCGGTTTTTGGTATGAGACAAATGACCGGGTTACTGTCTCGGTTCTTACAGGGGGCATGCCATGGCAGAACGTATTGCAAATCGCGAGGCGCAGATCGTCCGCACGAGCATCATCGGCATTATCGCCAACATCGCGCTCGCAGCGTTCAAGGCCGTCGTGGGCGCCCTCTCCTCCTCCATCGCCATCGTGCTCGACGCGGTGAACAACCTCTCCGACGCGCTTTCCTCGGTCATCACCATCGTGGGTACCAAGCTCGCCGCCAAGGCGCCCGATCGCGAGCATCCCTACGGCCACGGCCGCGCGGAATACCTCACCACCATCGTCATCGCAGTCATCGTGCTCGGCGCCGGCCTCACCTCCCTCAAGGAATCCGTCCAGCGCATCATCCAGCCCGAGCAGTCATCCTACGAGCCCATCATGCTCGTCATCATCGCCGTTGCGGTTGTCGCGAAGATTGTCATCGGCCGCTACTTCAAGGCCCGCGGCACCGCCCTCGGCTCCGACACGCTCGTCGCATCGGGCGAGGATGCCACCATGGACGCGCTCGTCTCCACGGCCACGCTGGTCGCAGCGCTTATCAACCGCCTCACCGGCCTCGGCCTCGAGGCGTTCCTCGGCGTAGGCATCTCGGCCCTCATCATCAAGACGGGCATCGAGATCCTCACCGAGGCCATCGGCAAGCTCATCGGCCGCCGCATCGACGCCGAAACCGCAATCGCTATCAAGGAAACGGTCTGCAGCATCGAGGGCGTCCGCGGCGCCTATGACCTCGTACTTACCGACTACGGCCCCGAGCGCTCCATGGGCAGCATCCATGTGGAGGTCGACGAGACGCTCACCGCCAAGGAAATCGACCGTATGACGCGCCGCATCCAGCATGCGGTCCTCTCCAAGAACCATGTTGCGCTTCACACGGTGGGCATCTACTCGGTCAACACCGACCGCACCACCGACGACGACACCACCAAGATCGCCAACGAGCTCGACAAGATCGTCTCGGGCGAGCCGTTCGTGCTGCAGACGCACGGCCTCTATGTGGACGAGACGGCCAAGACGGCGCTTTTCGACATCATCGTGAGCTATGACGCACCCGACCGCGGCATCGTGCTCGCGCGCGTCAACAACATGCTGAGAGAAACCTTCCCCGGCTATCGCTTCACGATGACGCTCGACGAGGACATCAGCGACTAGCACATGGGGACAGGT
>CAMZCV010000046.1 GCA_947305035.1 uncultured Coriobacteriales bacterium
GTACCTTGGGAACGGCTTGCAGGGCGGCGCGAGGATTGACGAGCAGGGTGGTACTCATGGCTATACCCCAGGTGACCAGACCGGCAATGAGATAGGCCGTAGCGCGTTCGACCAGTCATATTGGAAGTGGGAGAGCGCGTGGCGGTACTTTGGCACTAGGACGGTGGGCGGCATTCCCGTTGAGGAAGCCACGGCGCAGGTTATGGACCACCTCATCGATCACAACGTCCACGGCTACTCGCAGGACAATAGGGATGGCGGCGGCACCGAGCGCATCACGCTCTCGTGGGAGGGCGAGCCGATGCCCAAGCCGATGCTCGACGTGGACGGCTGGGTGGGCCACGACACCATCTGGGGCTGGCAGGAGGCCATGCACACGCCGCTCGACGGCGAGATTTGGGGTCAGTGGCTACCCAATGCCAAGCGGTTCCCCGCGATTACCTGCAAGGTGCTTTACGACTACGGCAGCGGCTCGTCGCTCGTCCGTGCCGTGCAGAAGCGGCTTGGCGTCACGTCCGATGGTGTCATCGGCTACATCTTCGTCGGCAAGTTGCAGGAGAGGTTGAAGAAGTGGGGATACGACATCGGGGACGTGGACAATCTTCTGGGCCGCAAGACCGGTCGAGGCGTCCAGCAATCCATCAACGACGGCCGATGGTGAGCGGGCTCGTCATGCGAGACGAGCGGCGCGAGCGGCGCACCATGCTCAACGTCCTCGCATTCGTCGCCCGGTTCGCGTGGCCGTTCCTCATCGGCTACTTCCTCGGCATGCTCGCACCATGACGGCACCGTGGCGCGTGCTGGCTTCGCGACCTTCCCAGCCATCGGCGGCACCATGGGACGCCCACCCCCTCCCAGTCGCTGACGCCACGAGCGCGACGCGCTCCCCTGCCTTGCGGTGGGGGAGCGTCACCACCATGCCCCCGCTCCGGCGGGGGCTTTTTTTATCCCCCAAGAATCCCCTAAGTGACGGCAAACCGACCTGTGACGCTACGGAAACGCCCAGCTAGAAGGGGTTGCAGGGTGTTACAGGGTGCTGCTAATATGAATACATGGAGGAATGACGCGGGCCGTCTACCTGCGAAAACGCTGGAAACGTCCCCCAAAATCCCCTAAGCGTCCCACTTCCTGTAACCGGCGAGCAGCGTCCTTGCAACCTGCTCGTCGGTCGCAGAGTCGTAGTGCTTGGCCGTCACGCCGCCCATCGAGAGCGGCACGTGGCCCATCAGGCGCTCGATGACGTGGCTCTCCAAGCACAGGTCCCACCGCCACCACGTCTCGCAGGATGCCCGCAGCTGTTTCATGGGGTTATCGGGGTTCAGGCCGCGCCACGTGTTCCACAGCGTGCTGTAGGCGCACCACTTGCCAGCCCCATCGTCGGTGAGCCAGGTTCGACCATCACGCGCGAGCTCCCACAGCCGCTCTGCCGCTGGCCCCGCCACCATGCAGGTGCGGATGGATTGGTCGTTCTTGGCGTAGTCCACGAGCCCAGCGTAGCCGTTCTTCACCTGACCCCGAATCGGTGCGCAGAAGACCTCGCCAATCATCGAGCACTCGCCAGCGACCACGGCCAGCGACTCGCCCACGCGGGCGGCTCCGAACGCTTGCAGCAGGTATGCCGGCTCCCACCACTCGCCGCTTGGCAGCATCTCCCATAGCTGGTCGTATGTCCAGACGTACTTGGGCCTATGCTCGACCTTGGGCATGACCAGCTTGACCGAGAGCGGGTTCGCCACGATCCACCCGTGCAGAACGGACACGTCCATAATCTCGCGCAGCACCGAGACGGCGCGGCGGGCCGTGGACGGTGCGGTGTCAGTCTCCATGAGCCATTGCTGAACCTCAAGCGCGGTGATGGAATCGACCTCGCGCTCCTTCCATGGGAGCGCTGAGTAGGCCATGAGCCGCTTGTCCCTCGTCTGCGGCTTCACGTTCTTGCCCTCGCAGAACTCCCGCCAAACGACGCTCACGGACGGCACGGGGGCATCGTCGGAGTGCAGCACCCGCAACTCTGCAAGCGCATGCTCTGCGGTGCGGCGGGTGCCGTGGTGCGTCTTGGACATTCGGCGGTACTCGCCCGTCCTCTTGTCCTTGCCCCACCAGCGCAGCTCCCATCGGTCACCGGAGATGTGGCGCACGCTGCCCCATGACGAGCGCATGGTTAGCAATCCTTTTCCATGATGGTAATAAAGTCCTCGATTTTGACTCCCAAAGCATCTGCAATCGCCTTGGCGCGAGATAGTGACGGCTCCTTTGTTCGACCGGATATGAGGTCGGTAATCTGTGATCGTCCCATGCCTGCCTTTCGAGCCACCTCCGAGCGGGTCATCCCGCTTTGCTCAATCAGGTAATCAAGAACTTCTCCATACGTCATGGATACCACCTCCGAACTCTGCAAGCCAATTATCGCAGATGTTCGGATATTCGTACAGATTTTAATTTTTATGTTGACATGTTCGGAAAACCGTACATAATGGGATGTACGGAATAACGAACAGGAGGTGGTAGTCATGGATTCAATCAAAGAGAGGGTCGGCGCTTTCATCGAGCGTACCGGCATGTCCAAGGAGGAGATGGCTGACAGGCTCGGCATCTCCCGTGGAGCCCTTTACAGCAAATTGAAGGGCGAGTCCGAGTTTTCGCTTTCCGAGGCGAAGACCCTTTCGCGACTACTTGGTTGTTCGACGGATGACCTGTTCGTAAGTCCGTTCGAGCGATCCAAGTAGTCGCTTCTTCTCTTTCTTCGTTCCTTGAAAACTGGATGCCGAAAGGACCGGGCCTCGCGTCCGACCGCGAAAGCGGTGCGGGACGTGTCAAGGCGCGAGAGAACAAATTAAGTCCGTGTCACGTGCGCGTGGTGCGGCATTCATTTTTCTGATTCCACGTGTGGGAGGTACGGCATGACCCCGGCAATCGAGCCACGTCTGACCGTGTCAGAGGTAGCCGCGCTCACGCACAGGAGCGAGGACTATATCCGCTCCGAGATGCGGGAAGGTCGCTTGAAGTCGTACCTCCCGCACGGCAGGAAGCGCGGGCGGCTAATCCGCATGGACTGGCTGCGCGAGTGGGAAGAGAAAGCAAGCGACCGCCACTAAGACGGTCGCATGAGATTTGAGCGCGGCGGCCTGCGCTCGACAAGGAGTGTAGCACATGGATGGATGGGGGAGCACGGGACTCACGAACGGCCTGTTCGGGTTCATGCTCGGGCTGTCGCTCGGCGGTCTGCTCGTGCTTGCGGCTTTCGCGGTGATGCTATGAGCGTTGACGAGGCGATAGCGCGGTGCGGCGACCACTTTTGCCGCGTGAGGACGGAGCGGGGCGTCAAGAGTGTCTGGCATCACAGACCGGACGGATACGCCTGCTACGTCTGCCGCTACGAGAACAAGAGGAACGCGCTGGCTATCTGGCGCGGCTACTTGGCCCAAAAGGGCATCGACGGGAAGGTGATTGAGTTATGAGCGAAGAGCTCGGCATGGTCCTTGCGTCGGAGTTGCAGCGGCCCAGCGTCGCGGACGCTTTGCCCAGCGACTTCAACAGGGCGCGGTTCGTCCAGAACACCGTGGCGCTCGTGCAGGACAACGAGCAGCTTTCGAGGATGCCGCAGCAGAAGTTGGTGCCGGCGCTTCTCAAGGGGGCGTACCTGGGACTCGACTTCTTCAACAAGGAGTGCTACGCCGTCCCCTACGGCCAGACGGTGCAGTTCACGCCGTCCTACACTGGCATGGTGAAGCTGGCGAAGAAGTTCTCCAAGCGGCCCCTGACCGACATCTACGGCCACGTGGTTCGCGAGGGTGACGAGTTCGAGACGTGGATGGAGGACGGGCAGGAGAGGATCGTCTTCAAGCCAAAACCCTTCAACGACGGCGCGATAACCGGAGCGTTCGCGGTGGCGCAGTTCGCGGACGGCGGCATCAAGGTCGAGACGATGAGCAAGACCCAGCTGGATGCCGTCAAGCGCATGAGCAAGGCGCAAAGCGGCACGGCGTGGAAGTTCTTCCCCGAGGAGATGTACAAGAAGTCGGTCATACGCCGTCTCTGCAAGGGCATCGACCTCGACATGGAGAACGTCGAGCAGGCGCGAATCATGCAGTACGAGGACGCGCCGCAGGAAGTGGAGGAGGTCGAAGTTGACAATCCCTTCGTTGAGTAGCCCCGAGGACTACTACGGCACGGACGCCAACATGCGCTACATGAGCGCGTCGCAGCTCAAGAGCTTCCTCGGCACGCCCGGTATCGCCGCATGCGAGGAGCGTGCGGTCATGGAGGCGCAGGGACTCTGGCAGCGGCCCTCGAACAAGGCGCTCACCATGGGCAGCTACGTTGACGTGATGCTGACTGGCACCGACACCGAGCAGGACGAGTTCCGAGAGTCCCATCCCGAGATGTATTCCTCGCGCGGCCCCACCAAGGGGCAGCTAAAGGTCGAGTTCAAGGCCGTGAACGACATGGTTGAACGGGCTCACGAGGACGCGAAGAACGGCGGCATCTTCATGAGGTCGCTCCAAGGAGAGAAGCAGCGCGTCGTGACGGGCATCATCCACGGCCACGAGTTCAAGGGCCGTCTGGACGTTCTCGGCGACGGCTTCATCACTGACCTCAAGACGGTCGAGAGCATTGAGCGTCGCTACTTCAACGAGGGCTGGTGGGACTTCATCAGCTGGTGGGGCTACGACCTGCAAGGTGCGATTTATCAGGAGTTGGTCTACCAGACCACGGGTAACAAGCTGCCGTTCTACATCGCGGCAATCAGCAAGCAGACACCGTGCGACCTGGACTTGATTCAGGTGCCGCAGGACAGGCTTGACGAGGCGATGGCACGGGTCACGCCAGACGCGCTTGACAGGATCGCCGCGCTCAAGAACGGCGAGTTGAAACCGGAAAGGTGCGGCCATTGCGAGTGGTGCCGCATGACGAAGGTAATCAGGAAGCCACGGATTTTGGAGGTAGTGTAATGGCAGAGGAGATGCTTGAGCTCGGTCAAACCATCAAGGACGAGCCCTCGTTCATGGCCCCCGATGGTGACTACAGCTTCATGGTCAAGGGCTGGGACGTGTCGATGTACCAGCCGCGCGACGAGAACAGCAAGATTCCCGCGTGCCGACAGGTGGACGTGACCCTGCTCATCCCCTACAAGGATGAGATGGGCAACCCCGTCTGGGGTACCAAGGTCGAGCACTTCAAGCTGCTGGCCCGTCTCAAGTTCGTCATCACCAACTTCTTCGTCGCGTGCGGCATCGGCAAGCGTGGTGACGAGTTTAAGCTGGACTTCGACCAATGCGTTGGCAAGACCGGCACCTGCAAGATCGTCCAGCAGGTCGGCGGCAACGGCAACCTCTACTCGCGCATTGACGAGTTCTATTCGCCCGATGTGGCCCCGCAGGTGCGCGTGAACGACGGCATGCCGTTCGTTAAGCCCGACACCCCGAACTATGGGTACGGCTACTAGGCAGCTGCGCCCCTACCAGCAACAGGCGATAGACTCCGTGCGCGACCGTTGGCGGGAGTGGAATCGCGAACTGCTCGTGATGGCTACGGGTACGGGAAAGACCTACACGGCCAAGTGCATCATCGAGGACCGACTGAGATACGGGTCGGTCCTCTTCATGGCTCACCGCGACGAACTCATTGAGCAGGCGCGATCCACCTTTGGCGACGCTGGCAAGGTCAAGGGTTCCGAGACTGACATTCGGCCCATCACCGTGGGCTCGGTGCAGACCCTCGTGAACCGCCCCGCATACGACGGCTTCGAGACGCTTGTGATTGACGAGGCCCACCACGCCGTATCCGAGTCATACCAGAAGGTTCTGGCGCAGTATCCCAACGCAAAGGTGCTGGGGCTGACGGCTACGCCTGACCGCAAAGGCTTGGGCAACGTATTCGAGGGCATCGCCTACGAGTACGGCCTGAGAGACGCCGTTCGCGACGGCTACCTGTCACCCATCGTGGCACGCACCATCCCCATCGACATCGACCTCACGCAAGTCAAGACGCGCGTGGGTGACTTCGAGCTGGGCGGTCTTGTCGAGGCGCTTGAGCCATACCTGCCCGAGATTGCCAAGTCCATGTGCGAGTATGCACGGGATCGCAAGACCGTGGTGTTCCTGCCGCTGGTGAGGATGGCGCAGGAGTTCGCCGAGATGCTGCGCGACTACGGCTTCGACGCGCAGGAGGTAAACGGCCAGTCACCGGACCGCAAGGAGAAGTTGGAGTGGTTCGCACAGGCTGGCAAGGGCGCGGTCATGTGCAACGCGATGTTGCTCACCGAAGGCTGGGACTGTCCCGACGTTGATTGCGTAGTGGTGCTGCGGCCCACCAAGGTGCGAAGTCTCTACAGCCAGATGGTCGGGCGTGGTACACGGCTGGCCCCCAACAAGGAGAACTGCCTAATCTTGGACTTCCTCTGGCTTGCCACCAAGCACGACCTCTGCCGCCCAGCGTCGCTCATAACCGAGAACGACGAGGATGCGCACAAGGTCGCTGAGATGGTGGTGCAGGAGGAACTTGACCTGTTCGACGCGCTCACGGATGCTGAGGAACAGCGCAGGAACGCCCTTGCAGACGCAATCCGTAGGAACGCCAAGAAGAAGGCGCGACTTGTTGACCCGCTGACGTTCTTCGTGGACGTGAACGAACAGGCGCTCATGGACTACACGCCCGAGTTCCCTTGGGAGTTGGAACCTGCAACCGAGAAGCAGATAAAGCTGATAGAGGACGCTGGCGTTGACACAGAGGGCATGTGCAAGGGTCGGGCGAGCAAGGTTCTCGACGTGATTTTCAAGCGCAGGGAAGCAGGGTTGGCAACTGCGAAGCAAATGAGAATGCTTGAGCGCAAGGGCTTCCAGAACGTCGGAGCGTGGACGTTCGAGCAAGCGTCTCAAATGATGGGAAGGTTGGCGCAGAACAAATGGCGAGTCCCAAGGGGAGTCAACCCCAAGACCTACAAACCAGCGTAGATCGCTTCTGCGCTGGCGCGAGTGAACCGAAGAACGGCCTTGAGGAACGGCTTGACATGCTCGTGGGGATTTCGATACAATAGAAAACGGGATGTGTAT
>CAMZCV010000047.1 GCA_947305035.1 uncultured Coriobacteriales bacterium
GTGGCCCAGCTTGCGGTCATCGCGCAGGAGTTGCATAGGATGAACGATGAGCGACCTCACAGAAAAACTTAGGTACATACCATCGGATGACTACGACACCTGGCTCACGGTTGGCATGGCGCTCAAGCACGAGGGCTACGGCTGGGAGGTCTGGGACGAGTGGAGCCGTTCGTCACCCAAGTACCAAGAGGGCGTCTGCGAGAGGAAGTGGCGCAGCTTCAACGAGCTCAACGCTGGTGAGCCAGCGACGGGCGGCACCATCGACCATCTCGCGCGTCTCAACGGGTGGGCGGACGATTACGGCGAGGAACTAGTCCTCGGCCAACTGATTCGAGACGCTGCCCCGACGAGGGATTACGTCTTCGTGGACAAGACGGCTGAGCGCGAGAACCTGCCGGCGTTCGACGCAGACAAGTACGACCCACGCGCGGATGCCATAGCCTACCTTGAGGGCATGTTCGAGCCCGAGGACGTTATCGGCTTCAACGGCGAGTTCGCCCGTAAGGACGATAGGCTCGTGCCGACCGTCAACGCTCACAGCTTCACGGCTTCATGGCTCATAGAGACGATCCGCAAGGGGCCGATGAAGAAGGCTGGCGGCGTAGACCCATCTGAGCAGGCGGTGCGCGAGGCGTTCGGAGTCATCGGTGACGATGGGTGCTACGTCAGAATCAACCCGCTCGACGGCCACGGCGACGGCAACGGCAACGTCACGCGCTTCGCCAACGCGATAATCGAGTCCGACGAGGATGACATCGAGACGCAGTATGCCATCTACCGCAAGCTGGAACTGCCGATACGCTTCCTCGTTCACAGCGGCCACCACTCGCTTCACGCGATAGTCAAGGTGGACGCGCTCAACATCACCGAGTACCGAGAGCGCGTGGCGTTCCTCTACGCCTTCTGCGCCAAGAACGGCCTGCGTGTTGACGAGGCCAACAAGAACCCGTCCCGTTACAGCCGCATGCCAGGTGTCAGGCGAGACGGCCAATGGCAGCGCATAGTAGAGCGCGACGTGGGCAAGAGGTCGTGGGACGAGTGGCGCGAGTGGGTTGAGGAGACAAACGACACCCTGCCCGCAGAGGAGCCCTTGGGTGACCTGGACGATTTGCCAGACCTCGCACCGGAGCTTATCGGTGGTCTTCTGCGAATGGGACACAAGATGCTCATCGCCGCGCCGTCAAAGGCTGGCAAGAGCTTCCTCTTGCAGGAGTTGGCGGTCTGCATCGCCGAGGGTCGCCCATGGCTGGGGCATCCGGTCATGCAGGGCAAGGTCCTCTACGTCAACTTGGAGTTGGACGCGATAAGCTGCAAGCACCGATTCCGCGACATATGCTCTGCGATGAGCGGCTGCAAGCACACGGGTGACGTTCTGGTGCTGAACCTCAGAGGTCGCTCGGTGCCGCTGGACAAGCTGGCCCCGACGCTCATCAGGCGCTACCGTGACGCAAAGCTCATGGCAATCATTATCGACCCCATTTACAAGGTCATCACCGGAGACGAGAACTCGGCATCCGAGATGGCCGCTTTCTGCAACTTGTTCGACTCCATCGCCACCGAGTGCGGCTGCGCGATGGTCTACAGCCACCACTTCTCGAAGGGCGCTTCGTCCAAGTACACCAATGCGGCAGACAGGGCAAGCGGCAGCGGCGTGTTCGCACGCGACCCCGACGCGATCCTCTCGATGAGCGAGTTGCCCACGGACGAGGGTAAGGTCGCGACGTACCGAGAGGTTCGACCGGGCAGCGGCAACCCAACGGGCTGGCGCATATCGGCCACCCTGCGAGAGTTCCCCACGCCACCGGACTTCGACATCTGGTTTGACTGGCCGCTCCACGTACCCGACGATGGGCGAGTCCTCGCATCTGTGAGCGACAGGGGCGAGCAGGGCGTCGGCAAGAGGCAGGGCAGGAGGACGCTCGGTGCCAGGGAACTTCTCGACCAGTACCAGATGGAGTGTATGGCGAGCGGTGACACCGCGATTGCCAAGGACGTTCTCATGGGAACGCTCGAATGCAGCGAGTCCAAGCTGAACTCGCTCGTGCGCGAGGCGGCGAGGCTCATGACCGCAACGGCCCGCGTTGACGAGTTCAACGTCGTTCCGGTCGTGCTGCCCTCGGATGCCGAGTCGTTCATCTTCGAGGGGCGCGAGTACGTCCCCGAGAGGAGCCGCGCGGGAAAGGTAATCAAGTCCCGCCAATGGCATCCGAGGGGGTCGCAGACGCACCATCAGATATGAGATACGAAACCCCCTTATAGGGGGATATCTCATACCTTATATCTGACTACCAATCCAGCAGACGGACGGGAGGGGAGGGGAGGGGCTTTATGCCCCCCTCCCCCTACCCTGTCCTGTCTGCGGATAGGAATTGGGGGTTTTGTACTTGACTGAAAAATCTGAGCGATGGGAGCAGCGGCAGGTGGTCCAGTGGGCTAGGCAGTACCCATGGGGGCGGCTGCTGTTCCACGTCCCGAACGAGGGACACCACCATGACACCGACATGGGCGTGAGAAGCGGCGTGCCAGACCTGGTGCTGCCAGTCCCGATGGGACGCTTTCACGGCCTGTTCATCGAGATGAAGCGCGAGGACGGCGGGCAGCTGTCCCACAACCAGAAACTCTGGCTCCATTGGCTGAGGGCGATGGGATACCGCGCCGAGTGTTGCCACGGCTGGGAGGCCGCTAGGGACGTACTCATGGACTACATGGGGGTGACCGACGATGATCCAGTTCGGTGACTGGCGCTTGGCTCCGTATGACGAACGTAACTGGGCCTTGGAGCATAGGGAGGTCGTGACCGACAACCCGCGACTCAAAGACAAGTCCCGCATCGGGAAACTTGAGTGGAAGCGCACGGGCAACTACTTCCAGTCACTCGACGGCGCTCTGAGGTTCGTGGTTGACCGGGAGCTTCGTGAGCGCCACGCCAAGCGCGGCTACGTGAAGAAACTCAACGAGGCGATTGCCGAGATTGAGTCCATCTACGCGGAGTATGCGGCGAGCATCAAGAAACATGGCTTCTGACGTGAATAACCGTCGTTTGAGACGAGATTGAGAGGGTTGTGGCAGTGGGTATCGCAATCGACAGGACGGAGCTCGAAACGCTCCGAAAGGCACGCAGGGTGCTGTGGGACCACATCGACAGAATTGAGCGGTCGTTCGACCCCAGGCGTCCCGAGAAGTACGACTCGGAATCTCATGACTACGTGGAAAGGCTCGCCTGCGACCTTGACGAGCTCATTGACCAGATGGAGCGGTAGATGGCTATCAGGCAGGTGCGTGAGGTTCCCGCGCCGAAGTACAGGCCGCAGGAATCGTTCGTGGCGAAGGACGTGCGCGAGTTCCTGCGGCTGGGATATGACGCTGCGGTGTTCGAGTACCCAGGGCGCGACGCGAAGAGCATCCGCGCTGCGCTCGCTTCCTACATCAAGAAGAACCCAAAGACGTGCTCGAAGTTGGCCGTCTGCGTGCGCGGCGGCGATGACGGCACATGCTACCTGTACAGGAGGGACTAGCGATGGCGAACAACGTGGACTTCTGGCGCGTCTGCAAGGAGCGCGACGAGTGGCGCGAGCGGGCCGAGGACATGATAAACACCGTTGGGATGCCCTATCCGCTCGACGCAGATGGTGAACCCATCAGGATCGGCGACGTGCTGGACGGAGACTACAGCTTCCTGCCGGCGAAGGTCGTTGGCTATCACGAATGCTGCGGGGACGTTCTGCCCATCGTGGAGAACGACGGCGAGTTTCAGGTTAGCCCTGATATGGTCACGCATTACGTCGAGCCAGATGTCGAGGACGTTCTGCGTGAGATGCTTGACGAACATCGCAGGTGGTTCGACGGCGAGGGCGAGCGCACGGTTGGCGAGATGGTCGCTGACTACGCGAGCCGTCTGCAACTCAAGGAGGACTAGATGGAGAGCATCGACAGGCTGCGGGAGTGGGCAGACGAGCTTATATGTCACCCGACAACGCTAACACGACTGACCACAATTGCCGATGATATCGAGCGCGAGGCGGCGGACATGGTGCCGCTACCCGTGGACGCTGACGGCGTGCCCATCCACGTCGGGGACGTGATGGAGAACATCGTCTGCCCACCAGTCCACCGTGAGGTAACGGGCGTTGGAGTCGAGTGCTTCTATGGATGGGAAGAGGGAAACGGTCGCTACTCGCAGTTCGGCGCTAACTGCTATCGTCACCACCACGCCCCGACCGTCGAGGACGTGCTGCGGGAGTTCGCAAGCGATATCGCCGATGTTCTCGGCGGCGACGATTTCAGGCTGGACGATAGCGACGAGCTGTTCGCCGAGTACGCCGCAAAGCTAAGGCTGGCAGGTGACGAGTGATGGATGAAATCAATCAGGTCGTTCTTGAGGCGAAGGACGTGCTCGCCCTCGTTCTCGGTGGCCCCATCCCCGATAAATGGTCGGTCTATTGCGAGACGGCCCACGACGAGGACTTGCGCGACAACAGGCTTCCACTCGTGGCCGACCTCATGCAGAAGATGGCGTGGTCGCTCATGCAGGTGAGCAGGTGGAAGGATGACCACAGGTGGAGTGCGAAGGTATGCGGGCGGTATGCCTACGACTGCCTGACGTGCTTCGCAGGGGACATTCTCGAATACATTGACCCGCAGGACGCGACGAAAATCTGCAAGGAGTGGCTTGAGCTGATGGGTGGTGACGAGTGATGGAGCCTGAGAACAAGTTCCCGTACTACACGATAGAGCTGCTTAACAGCGAGCGCTCCAACGCCGAGGACTACATCTGGCGCTACGAGGGGCTGGATGGCTTTACGTTCGTGGAGAAGGCTGGCGAGATAGCCTACTACCACGGCTATGCCGATGCGATGGACAAGGCCGTGCGTGTAATCAGCCACGACTTCGAAAGAGCGGGTGATGCCGAGTGAGCATCGAGAATGAGCGCATAGCACGCTGCGTCGGCTGGCTTGAGGGCTTTGCGCCCGCAGTCTGGGCCATGATATCGACCCCGACCGGCGAGAAGTTGTTCGATGCCTCGGTCGGTGACGAGTACGAGGCAACCGTGCGGATGCTGCGCGAGGCGCTTTATGCACCTAGGTGCGGCATCGTTGACCCAATGCAGGACGCGCCTAGGCCGAAGGTGACCTACGAAACCGTGGGCGAGTGGCACGGGCCAGTGACGGTGACGATGAAGAGTTGCGGTGATGCCGAGTGATGGCAGACAACAGGACCGGACTAAGCCCAGCCGACATCGCCGAGTCGTTCCGCGACAGGTGTGGGGACGGCAGCGTGGAGTGGGTCTACACGCCAACGCAGACGCGTGTGCTGCTCGATGCCGCCGACATGTTGGACGAGAACGCCAAGCTGCGGGAGTTGGTGTGGGACATGGGCGCGGCGTTCATTCATGGCCCTTGCTATCGCTGGTGTGAGTTTAAGGAGCCGTGCAACGGTGACAAGTGCCAATACCGCGACCGCATGCGCGAGTTGGGGGTGGAGGTATGAGCGAGCGCATCATCGAGGTCGAGTACGACACATTCAACGGCACGTTCACGCAGCATCGCCGCGAGGAAATCGTGCGGTGCAGGGACTGCAAGCGGTTCAGTCTGGACAACAGCGACCACGACTATCGCAGTGGTTGGTGGTGCCACAGGTGGAATACCGACATGGTTAAGCCTGACGGCTTCTGCGCATGGGGAGAACGGAGGGCCGACCATGACTAGCGCGACCGACGAGCTGCGCCGCCTGCTGGACGAGCGCGGGGTGGAGTGGTGGCAGAGCGCCAATACGCTAGGCTGCGTCTTCACACGCTGGCACTCGCCGCTGTTTGGTGACGAGGTCGTGGCGATGGAGAACGGCAAGGAAGGACTGGTGCTGTTTGACCACTTCATGACCCCCGCACAGGCCATAGACGCGACACTGGGGCCGGGGACGTGCCGAGACCTAAGCGGCACGGGCGCAAACGGTGAGCAGGTTTTCAACTGCTCCGAGTGCGGTTGCGTGCTGAGCCTTTACGATCGCGACGGAAGCAACAACCTCTGCACGAGCTTCATCTTCGACTACCCGCGATATTGCCCCGAGTGTGGGAGGAGGGTGGTCGAATGCGACTAGAGATAAACCCGTTCCGCATGGGGACTGACAAGGAAGCGGCGCTGAAGCCACTCGAAGAGAGCGCGGAAGTCTTTGGTGCGTGGCAAATGCAGGAGCAGTTCGACAACGATAGTCTTCCGTTCAGGTGGCTAGCCTACGAGATCGCCGACTGCATCACGGCTTGCGTCAACCTGGCCGACCGCTACGGCATCGACCTACAGGCTGCGCTGAATGCCGTGGAGAAGCACAACAGGGAGCGGGGCCGATATGGCGCTTTGGACTGATGAAGAGATATCCCTGCTGAGGACGTACTACGAGGACCACGGCGCGTACTGGTACGACTGGGCCGACATCCTGCCGTCACGACCAAGCGGCTCCATCTACTACAAGGCCAAGGAGCTTGGGCTGTGCTACACAAAACGGTGGCAGCACGTGGTAGACCAGAGCGTTCACGTCTGCGGGGAGTGCATGCACTACAGGAAAGACGGCAATGGTTACGGCAGGTGCTACGAGAAACATGCGATAGGTCTGTTTAAGGGCGCTCCCAAGGTCTTGGACGTGTTCGACGCAAGTTTGTGTGACCATCGTTGCAGGAAGGCACCAAATGAACGCGCTTGAGTTCTTTGAGGCGTTCCGTGGCCCTACGGGCATCTGCGGCAAGCTGGCAGAGTGCGCGGTCGAGCTCGCCGATGGCACGCCGCTCACGTCTGGCGGCGGCAACTCCGGTGTGCGCACGTCGAGCATTTCAGACCCCACCATGAGGGCGGCGTTGACGGGCATGGCGAGAGCGGAGTCGTTGGCTAGGCGCTACGACGAGTTGGCCGCACAGGTCGCACGTGCGGGAGAGATAGCGCATGCGGTTCGCCACGGGCAGGTGCTCGATGACTACTACCTGGTCGAGGACGGCAACAGGGTCACGTGGACGCTGCTCGCCGACGAGTACGGGCAGACCGCGAGGACGCTC
>CAMZCV010000048.1 GCA_947305035.1 uncultured Coriobacteriales bacterium
CTCAAGGTTCTCAGGAATACAGACGACATCAACATCAAGCTTCTGTGGCTGGGTGACAAGCTCTCCAACATGCGCGCGTTCAGCCATGCCCACCGCCACGAGGGCGCGGCCATGTGGAACGCGTTCAACCAGAAGGATCCCGCACAGCAGGAGTGGTACTACCGCAGCATCGCCGAGCTGCTCGGCGATTTGAGCTATTCAGACGCGTGGAAGGAATACGCCTCCCTCGTCGATGAGGTCTTCGGGGAGGAGAAGTAACCATGCCCAACGCCGCATTCACCATCGAGGACGGTGTCCTCACGCTCGCCCTATCGGGCAACATCGATTCTGCCAACTCCACTGCCGTCGAAGCAAAGATCAACCAGATCCTCGCCGAGAACGACTTCTCAACCGTGGTCATCGACGCCACAGACCTCAACTACATCTCATCGGCGGGCCTTCGCGTCATCCTGCGCCTGCTCAAGGCACATCCCGGCCTCTCCATAGAGAACGCCTCCACCGACATCTACGAGGTGCTCGACATGACGGGCTTCACCGAGCTGATGCAGGTGAGCAAGGCCTACCGCGTGCTCGACGTTGAGGGCTGCGAGGTCATCGGCCGCGGAGCGAACGGCCGCGTCTACCGCATCAACCCCGACACCATCGTGAAGGTCTACTTCAACCCCGACGCCCTGCCCGAGATCCAGCGCGAGCGCGAGCTGGCGCGCACCGCCTTCGTGCTGGGCATCCCCACCGCCATCCCCTACGACGTGGTGCGCGTGGGCAACGGCTATGGCTCCGTGTTCGAGATGCTCAACGCAAAGAGCCTCGCCACCCTGCTCTCCAGCGGCGAGAGGAGCGTCGACGAGGTTGCCACCATGCTCGCCGAGCTGATCGCGCTGATCCACGGCACGGAGGTCAAGGACGGCTCCATGCCCAACATGCGCACGACCGCCCTGGGTTGGGTGGAGTTCCTGGTGGATTACCTGCCTGCGGACAAATACGCCAAGCTCCACGCGCTCGTGGATGCCGTTCCCGAGAGCCTCGGCATGCTGCATGGCGATTACCACCTCAAAAACGTCATGTACCAAAACGGCGAGTGCCTGCTCATCGACATGGACACCCTCTGCCACGGGCATCCCATCTTCGAGCTGGGCAGCATGTACAACGCGCTACGCGGATTCTCCGAGATCAACCATGACAACATAGCCGGGTTCATCGGCATCGACTTCGAGACGGGCACCCAGCTGTGGCATAGGTTCCTCTCCCTGTACCTCCATACAGAGGATGAGGAGCGCATCCGCGACGTCGAGCGCAAGGCGCAGGTCATCGGATACACGCGCCTGCTGCGCCGGAGCATCCGCCGTCAGGATACCGAGAACCACGAGCTGGACATCCCGTATTACCGCGAGCGCCTCACCGAGCTGCTCGACGAGGTGGATACCCTCATCTTCTAGATCACAGGAGGACATCATGCCTGCGGATCTCATCGTCAGCACGCGCTGCCTCTTCACATCCAACGGCGATTCCAGCGTTCCGGGCGCTGTCGCCATTGCGGGCGACAGGATTGCGACAGTGGGGCCTCTTGAGCAGATGGATGCCCTTATCGGCACGAACACGTGCGTCCTCGATCTGGGCGACGCCTTCGTGTGCCCCGGGTTCCACGACTCGCACCTGCATTTCACGAGCTCCTCGATCGGACGCTCGCGCTTCGCGGTGTTCTGCGAGGGCGATTCGCCCGAGGAGTGCGCCGCATCGCTTGCGGCCGTAGCGGATGCCCGCCCCGAGAGCGAGTTCATGATCGGCTACGGCTGGAGGCAGGGACGCTGGGAAGATCCCATCTCGCTGCCCACGAAAGCCCCTCTCGACGAGCTCTGGCCCAACCGCCCCGTAGTGCTCCAGTCCGGCGATTGCCACAACCTGTGGGTCAACTCCGCCGGCCTCGCCAAGCTGGGAATCGACGAGGACTCCGTACCGCCTGCGGGAGGCAACTACGTCAAAGATGCAGACGGCCATCTCACGGGCCTCATCCAGGAAACCGCATCGATGGCGCTCATCCCGAGCACGATGGCAAGCCTCTCCGACGAGGAGTACCTCGAAGCCGCGCGTGCGTTCATCAAGGACCTCAACGCACAGGGCATCACAAGCGTCTGCGACATGGCTCTCATGGCCCTGCCCGGCACCGAGGATCTCGTACGAGACCAGCTGTACGAGCGCCTGTACGACGAGGGGTCGCTCACCGTGCGCATGAACCTCTTCCCCACCGCGCTCGAGGATCTCTCGCGTGCACGCGAGCTGCGCAAGCGCTTGGGCGGCAATCCCTACCTGCGCTGCGTCGGCCTGAAGCAGTTCTTCGACGGCGTTTCGTCAACGCACACGGCCTGGCTGCTCGACGAGTATGCAAACCCGTACTTCCCCGGCGACTGCGGAAGGCCGAGCATCGACCCCGAGCTCATGCGCCGCATCGTGCTGGGCGCAAATGCCGAGGGCTTCTCGGTGCGCATCCACACCATCGGCGATCGGGCCATCCGCACGGCACTTGACATCTTCGAGGAGTCTGCACGGGTGAACGGCCCGCTTACATACGGTCATAACGGTCTCGAGCACCTCGAGGGGTTCGCGCCCGGCGACATGGAGCGCCTGGCGGAGCTCGATGTGGTTGCCAACGTGCAGCCTCCGCATGCCACACAGGATCCCGACCAGTACGAGCGCGACCTCGCCGAGCCGCGCGTGCAGCTCATGTGGCCCTTCGCAAGCTACGTCCGCCTCGGTGCGCACTTCTCGTTTGGCACCGACTCCCCTGTGGTGGACATCAACAGCAGGAACGTCATCTACGACGCCGTCACGCGGCGAGACGCCATCACCAAGCTGCCTCCTGAAGGCTGGCATACCGACGAGTGCATCTCCGCAGCCGATGCGGTGCGCGCCTACACGCTGGGCTCGGCATACGCCGCCGGACGCAGCGACGAGCTCGGCACCCTCGAAGCGGGAAAGCTGGCCGACATCTGCGTGCTCTCGCACGATATCGTGGGCACGGCAGACGCCCCCGTCGACCCCGAGGAGATCCTCTCGGCAGAGGTTCTCGTGACCATCGTGGGCGGAAAGATCGTCTACGAGGCCTAGCACACGGAGACGGGTTCGCACGCCGAAGAATCCCAAATAGAAAAGGGACAGGCGTGAACCTGTCCCTCTGTGCCAAAAGGGAACGGACAACCTGTCCCCGTGTGCCTAGTAGTTGAGCGCCTGCTCCTCGAAGTAGCTCTGAGGATGGTTGCAGACCGGGCACATCTTGGGGGCGGTGGCGCCGACATGCAGGTGACCGCAGTTGATGCACTTCCACACCTTCACGCCCTCGCGGGTGAAGACCTCGCCGGCCTCAACCTGGGCGGCAAGCTTGCGATAGCGCTCCTCGTGGGCCTTCTCGATGGCGCCGACCATCTTGAACTTGGCCGCGATCTCGGTGAAGCCCTCCTCCTTGGCGGTCTCTGCGAAGCCCGCGTACATGGAGGTCCACTCCTCGTTCTCGCCAGCAGCAGCGGCAAGCAGGTTCTCAAGGGTGCCGGGCACCTCGCCGCCGTGCAGGTACTTGAACCAGATCTTGGCGTGCTCGCGCTCGTTGCCGGAGGTCTCGGTGAAGATGTTGGAAATCTGGAAGTAGCCTTCCTTCTTGGCCTTGCTCGCGAAGTAGGCGTACTTGTTGGTGGCCTGGGACTCGCCCGCAAACGCGAACTCGAGGTTCTTCTTAGTCTGGGAGCT
This sequence comes from uncultured Coriobacteriales bacterium, assembly GCA_947305035.1. Classification (GTDB taxonomy): domain Bacteria; phylum Actinomycetota; class Coriobacteriia; order Coriobacteriales; family Atopobiaceae; genus RUG721. The sequence goes on from CAMZCV010000048.1 coordinate 3,736, forward strand.
CTCGAAATCGACTGCCATGGTCTCTCCTCTCGAATGATTGGTGACTTCCCCGCGTCACTCTCCTAATGATACCGCAATCATGCATGCCACAATCCGCGCTCCCGCTCGCAGAATCCCTCTTTCGCCAATTGGTCGAGCAGCTTCTCGACGTCATCTGCAAACAGCGCCTCGCGGCCTGCGGCAAGCTCTGATCGACTGAGCTCGGCAGCAAGCTCCTCCACCGAGATGCCCTCCCTGCGCGAGAGCAGAACACGCACGACAGCTGCACGTTTCTGCCGATTCGATCCCTCGAAGCGCGACTGCTTGGTGTACCCGCGCGAACGCCGGGATGGATTGGGGAGGATCTTCTTGAGATATGCCCCGTAATCGAGCAGCGCATAGTACCAGCTGCGCGGATCGGTGAGTTCGTTGCCGCCGTCGGGCGGACAGGTGGCATCCACGAGCGGGATGATATCGCGATCCGACACGTCTTCCTCCTCGGGGAAGAGCTCGTGGAGGAAGACGGTGCGCACGTTCGTCTCGAGGTAGACGGCATGCAGGTTGAACGAGAAGGCGCGGATGCCCGCAGCGGTTGCGGGGCCTATGCCGGGCAACGCCCGAAGCTCCCGCTCCCCTTTGGGGAACAGCCCGCCCGAAGCCGAGACGGCCTGTGCGGCATGCAGGAGCGCAAGCGCACGGCGGTTATACCCCATGCCCTGCCATTCCTCGAGCACATCGGCCGAGCTCGCCGCAGCAAGGGCGTCAACGGTGGGGAACCGCTCGATCCACCGCTGCCAACGTCCGTCAACACGCACGACCTGCGTCTGCTGGAGCATCACCTCGGATATCCAGATGGCATAGGGGTCTTGCGTGCGCCGCCAAGGCAGATCACGGTAGAGTGCGTGACCCTGCTCGACGACTTTCTGCAGGAAAATATCGATATCGGTTGTGGCATGCATTGTATCCATGCCCAACAGTCTACCGTTAGCTGGCGCAGTCATCGCCCTTCTGTGCGGAAACAAGAGCAAACGTGACGCTGTTTGCGGGAACGAGCCCCTTGATGATCACGTCCTCGAGCGTTGCCGAAGCAAGGTAGGAACGCAGCACGTGCTCAGCCCCGCACCAGAAGGATGTGAAACCGCAGGAGGCGAGAATCGGGCAGGAATTGCCTCCCTCTCCCGCAGACCCGCAATCCATGAACAGCACCGCTCCTTGCAGCGCTTCCACGATTTCAAGCACCTTCATTTGCGCCGGGTCGATGGCGAGCCTCATGCCGCCGCGAGCACCGCGAACGCTTTCAATGATTCCAGCCCTGGTCAGATCATGTTGAATCGCACGAGCGAACGAATAGGGAACGCCATTCTGCTCGGCTGCTTTTCTCACCGAGACGATGGCCTCTGGTTCCCGGACAAGCGCTGAAAGCATGCGCAGCGCATAATCCGTCTTCATCGATATTTCCACAATACCCCCCTTATACGAATGCACAAGCATCCGCTAAAAAATCCCCCCTTGAACAATTGTATGCTAGCTATCATGCTGCAAGCTGAAAATAGATAGCCCATTAAGCAAATTTTCAAGATTGGTAAACGGTTGGTTTTCTAACCGATACGGTAATCTAAAAAATACAACTATTTTCCAAGCATTTTTCAGGGATAGCACAGGTCTATTCAAACAATTATTCTGGCATTTTGCCCCTGCGGAGCTCCTCCAATTTTGCACGCACATCGGAGTTGAGACGATCGCCTAGCGTGGCGTGATGATGCGACCTATCCGCCGCTGCGACGGCAACATCGCGGTCGACCAACGTGAACTCGTGCGCGATCAACGCAGAGGAAAGGCTCTTTACGGGAACGCCGCCGATGGTGGCGCGCACGGTGTTGTCGGAGGTCGCCACCGTGGTATCACGCCCTTGGTGACGCGCTTCCACGGCAAGCTGCTCGATCACCTCGTCGGCATCCTGGCCGGTGCGCGAGTAAACCACACGCACGCTTCCTGACGAGAGGTTGGGGCGCTCGGACGAGAGGTTTCCTGCGCCGTCGAACACCACAACGGGATCGTAGCTGCCCTGGGCGAACGCGGCAACGTCTGAGAGCAGCGCCTCGCGTGCACGCAGGTAGGGGTCGTCATCGCCCTCATCGATGAGGTGCGCGTAACGGTCTGTTGCCCGGATAACGTTGTAGCCGTCAACCACCAACAGCTCGCGTCGGCGATCAGGCATCCGCAGCCGTCCTTCTCAGCCATTCGTAGCAGAAGACCGTCGTTGCCTGTGCCACATTGAGCGACTCGATGCGACCGCGCTGCGGAAGCTTGGCGAGGAAATCGCACTTCTCGAGCAGGAGCTGCGAGATGCCCGCTCCCTCCGAGCCCATGACCAGGGCGAGGCGCCCCTCCACGGGAGCGTTCCAAATGCCCTGCTCGGCGTGCTCGCTCGCGCCGCACACCCAGAACCCCGCCTTCTTGAGATCCTCGACAGCACGGGAAAGATTCGCGACCTGCGCGATGGGGAGATGCAGCACGGCACCGGCAGACGTCTTGTAGGCGCCCACGCCCACGCGCGCCGCACGGGCGTTGGCGATGACGATGCCCGCAGCTCCGACGACTTCTGCCGTACGCACGATGGCGCCGAAGTTGCCCTCGTCGGTAACATGGTCGAGCACGATGACGAGAGCATCGTCCTCCCCCGCCTCGCGGAGGATATCGGCAAGGCCGGCATACTCGAAGGGGCGGGTCCGCACCATGATGCCCTGGTGGGCGCCGTGCGACGACATCTGGTCGAGACGGGACTTGGTGACATGCTCGATGGGCACGTCCATCTCGGCAAGCGAGGCGCTAAGGCGCTTGAGCGTCATATCGGTTGCCTCGGCGTCGGCGATGAAGGCGCTCTTGATGGGAAGCCCCAGTTCGAGCGCCTCGGCAACGGCGCGGCGCCCCTCGATGAGGTCGCCCGTGGGAGCGTCGGAGCGCTTCTCGGGAGCGCGCTTGGAGCGCTGCTGCACCTTGCCGCGGTCTCCGGGACGCCCGGACGACTTGCGGTCGCCGGGGCTGGGAAGATTGCGCGGAACGATCTTGTTGCTGCTCTTGGCGCCGTTTCCAACGCGTTTTCCGCTTCCCCCGCGCACATCGCGGCCAGGGGTGCGCGACTGGTTCTTCGCCATGGTCCTCCCCGCCTATTCCTTAGCGCGCAGACGAGCGCCCGTGGCGGTATCCTCCACCACGAGGCCGAGCGCGGCGGCCACCATGGTCAGTACTACGTACAGGGCGGCGAGAATG
>CAMZCV010000049.1 GCA_947305035.1 uncultured Coriobacteriales bacterium
AGCATCTTCTGGGCAAACGTTATCGCTATCGTTGCCGTCATCGCGCTGTTCGCCATCTGTATGCCGCTCTTCAACATGCTGCATCCCAACGCGTCGTTCGTCATCCGCGACCTGTGGATCTTCGCGTACTTTGCTGCGTATATCGTCCTGATCGTGGTGCACGAGCTGATCCACGGCCTCACCTGGAGCTTCTTCACGCCGGGCCGTTTCAAGGACATCGCGTTCGGCATCATGCGCGACAGCTTCACGCCGTACTGCACCTGCACGATGCCCCTGGAGAAGACTCCGTATATTCTGGGCACCCTTGCGCCGCTCGTCATCCTCGGCATCATTCCGCTGGTGGCGGCGTTCATCGTGGGCTCGATTCCGCTCCTCTTCGCAGGCATCCTCATGACCGACGGAGCTGCGGGCGACATCATGATCGTCGCCAAGATCCTTGCCCACAAGACCACTTCCAGCGATGTGCTGCTCTACGACCACCCCACCGCGGGTGGCAGCGTTATCTTCGAGCGATAGGTGACAAAAAGAACCGTCCCTTTTGTCACCTTTTGTCACGCTTTGAGGAGGGTGAAGCCGAAGAGCGAGAGGCGGCCATGGCCCTTGAAGCGCAGCCAGAGCTCGGAGGCGTCGCTCCCTGCTGAAAGCTGTGCCATCGCCGCCTTTTGCCCGCGCTTGATGGGGATCTCGGCCACCGCCGCGCCGTCGCGCGTGAACGCAATCTCCAGCGTTCCCGATGCCTTGCTCGCAAGCTCGAGCCCGATGCCGCGCGTCTCCGACAGATCGAAGTACCGGTAGCCGATCAGCGTGCCGTTGCCGATATTGGCGATGTACTGGCAGGGGTCGCTCTCGCGGTCGCGTCCGGCCTGCGTGATGTAGGGGTCGAAGAAGCGGCTCTGCTTGGTGGTTTTGCACGCGCCGCGCTTGCCCATGAGCGCGCAGGCGATGCCCGCCTCGTAGCGCACGCCTGCGGGAAGCGGTTTGCCATAAAGCCCTTGGCTGGTCATTTCCGCAGGTAGGAAGCATCCATTCTCAAAGCGGATGGGCTCCGCCACGCCCTGGCGCGACACCTCGTTGCAGTTGGTCTGCCTGTGTCCGAATACGTAGAAGCTGCCGTTCACGCGCTCCACGCTGCCGTGGTTGTTGCCCCAGAAGCACGACGCCGTCTCGCCCTCGCGGATGATGCCCGCGTTGGAATGCAGCGTGCCGCCGTAGACAAAGCCGCCGTCGGGGCGGTCGCTCACGGCCCACGCAAGCTCGTGGCTCAGGAACGACGAGTAGATGGCGTAGTACTTGCCGTCGAATTTGCGCATGGAGCTGGCCTCGTAGAACTCGTGCCCTTCGAAGCCGGTACCTGCGGAGTTGAGCTTTCCGGGGATGAGGAAGCGCGGCTCGCCCTTCAGCGTGAGCATGTCGGGCTCGAGCTCCACCACCTGGTTGCCGGTTCCCTCGATGGTGGCGTTCTCTTTCTTGGCGATGGCCTTGAACATGAGCGCGGTGGGGCTGAACCCCGTGTAGAGGTACGTGCGGCCGTCCTCCGAGAACACGCCCGGGTCGAAGCGCAGCAGCTCGCCCGGCTTGCCGCCATAGCGCGTGCCATCGGGATAGCGCACCTCGCCGTAGAACTCGTACGGCCCCTCGGGTTTGTCGGCCACCGCCACGGAGATGCGGTTGCGGAAGTTCATGCCGTAGTAGAGGTAGTAGCGCCCGTCAGGCCCCACCGTCACGTCCGGTGCCCACATCTCGCTCTTGCCGGGGATGTTGCCGGGGTCCTGCTCGCGGCGGTACACGATGCCATGGCAGGTCCAGTTGGAAAGGTCGTCCACGGGAGCGGACCACACCACGTAGTCGTTCTCGCAGAACCTGCGTCCGCCAAACCGATCATGGCTGCCGAAGAGGTAGAGCCTGTCTCCAAAGACATGCGGCTCTCCATCGGGGACGTATTCCCACGACGGCAGATACGGGTTGCAGACGATCTTTTCCATGGTGAACCTTCCTGTCCTTGCATCCTCGCGGTCTAGAGCTTGCCCGCGTAATCTATCGCGAATTGCTGGATAATCTCGCCGAGCACATCGGCAAAACCGGTGCGCGCGAGGAACGCCTGAAGCTCCTCATCGAAGGAATCGTTGTCCGTGATGCTTTCGAGCTCCTCGAAGTCCTTCTTGCTGAAGAACTTCTCCGCTTCGGTGTCCAGGCGCTTGTTCAGCTCGAGAATGGCTGCATCGCGCTTCTTGAAGTCGATCCTGTCGTAGCGGTGCGTCTCGAAGAGCATCATGTCCACGATAAGCTGCGCCGTCGTGCCGAAGTAACGGGAGCTGATGTCAATCTCAGTTGCCTTGTCCTCGAGGTAGTTCAAAAGGCCGATCTCCTCGAGGAAGCAGGCCTGCGCCTCCTCCGTGCGGCCAAGCGTGACCAGCATGGTCCGCTTTCGAGCGAGTGCGTCCTCGAGCTTTTTCCGGTATGCCGTGGGTTCCTTCTCGAAGAGCTCACGGTAGATGTCTGCAGCAGCCCCAAACTCTCTTGCGGCGTCTTCTGCCTTGCCGAGGTTCGTAAAGTCGATTCCTATCGAGATGTGCAGCGCCGCAACATTGGGACGGTACTTCTCGGGTTCCTTCTTTGCGAGTTCCGTGTACAGCGCGAGCGCCTTGGATTGGTGCTCCACGGCCTTGTCGAAGCGCTTGAGCAGGTTGTTGCAGGTCCGCCCACGGGTATCATGGCAGTTCGCAAGCAGCAATAGATACATGCCGGGCTTGCGTTTGTCCAGGTAGGTGGCTATATCGAGCGCCTCCTGCGACAGCTTGTCCGCCTCTTCGGCCTTCTTTGCCTTGAGCGCGGTCTCGGCGAGCCCCCGAATCTGAACTGCGGCCTTCTGGTAATCGCTGCGCCTGTTGGAGGACTCGCCTGCATACTCCGCCTCGAATGCCCGGCGGTAGGCTTCCCGTGCCTCATCGCGCTCGCCTGCATCTGCGAGAAGGCCCGCCTTGAGGATGAGCAGGCGCGCATAGTTGATGCTGAAGTAATCCCGCTCTCCAAATCCGTTGCTGGTGAGCGGAACGTCGCCCGCGATGTCGACGGGGGAGAGGTCGGGAAGATAGCGGTCGAAGGCCTTGATCGCGTCATCCCTTCTGTCCGCGATGTTGAGGAACAGCGCGTAGTTGTCGACGTCTTTGAAGAGCTCGCGCAGGAAGGCGGCTGTACCAAGCGGGCCTTTGCTGGTCTCGCAGCTGTTGTCGTACGCCCTGCGTGCAAGGCCGATGGCCTCGATGAAGCGCTTCTCCGCCTCTTCGAGCAGCCCGTTGTTGCAGAGGCAGATGGCAAGCCATCGGCAGGTGTTGGAGGCCATGTTGTAGTACGAGGAAATCGCTGCTCCGGAGGCCTTTGCAGCCTTTGCCTTCCATTCCTCCATCTCGGCGGTAATCTTTGCGAGATCGGTTCCCAGCTTGGTGGTGAAGCTGGGGTGGAACCACATCTCGTCGACGAGGAACTCGCGCATCTCCTCGCGGACTGCGGCGAACGGGCTTCCGGCAATGCAGTCGTCGTTCTCGAGCCTGCGACGCAGCAGCAGATCGCGCCCCATCATGATTTCGATCGAGGTGACCTCCGAGCTTGCTTTGTGCGCTTCGTCGAAGAGCGACTGCGCGGAATCCGTCCTGCCCTCCGCGGCGAGCATCTCTCCCAGTTCCGCCTGCAGCTTGGAGAGGCTTTTCTTGAGCTTGGAGAGCTCCGAGGAGCTGGTTTCTTGCTCCACCAGCGTGGTGTAGCAGTTGATGGCGCGCGCGTACTGGCCCTCTGCATCGGAGAACCTGCCCTGATCGCGCAGGGAGCGTGCGAGCTTGATCTGCAGGTCTGCACGTACCTTGGCGAGGCTCCTGCTCTGGGGGTTGGCTTCGCTCAGCTTGAGCCGCTCGATTCGCTCGTGCAGCAGCTCCTCTGCTTCGGCGGGCCGCCCCATGCTCATGTAGAGGTCGGCGAGCCGTTCGAGGGCGTTGTTGACGTGTGCGACCGCGTTCTGGTAGGCATTGTTGCCTTCGCGGTCCTTGCTCTTCTCGACGAAGGGATGGGTCTTCTCCTTGTGGCGGGCATAGGCGAGGTCATCGCGGTAGACCTGCTCGGCATCGGAGTATCGGTTGAGCTCGATGCTCCAGGTTGCGTAGTCTTTCACCCACGCCGTCCGTTTGACTTCGAACGCCTCGGGGTGGGTGGTGTAGTGGTGCATGAAGCCCTTCGCAAGGCTGACGGCTTCGGAAACCCTGCCTGCGCTGCGGATGCTGTTGCAGATCTTTCCCGCTTTCCCGCTCAGCTCATTCGCATGCCTTCTGGACTTCCAGAACTCCGCGTAGGCGGTCTTGTCCGTCTGTTCGAGCAGGTCGAGAAGGTGCAGCGTCTCGTAGTCGGTGAGGTCGCGGCAGTGGCTGGGCTCTGCGATCTCGAGCCAGCGGCGCATCATGAGCGAGCGGGCCACGTCGGGCAGGCTCTGGTACGCGCCGGCGTCGGGGCTTGCGAGCCACTGCGCGATGAAGGCGTGGGCGAAGGCGATGCCGGGCTCGCCGTTTATGTCCACGTGCCGGGTGAACACCTCCACGCGTCGTAGGAAGTCGTTCTGCTCGTTGCCGTCCCAGCCGAAGAGGATGGGGAGCTCCGACGCGGGCAGCGCGCCTCCCGGAGCTGCGGCGATGCAGCCCAGTGCGGCTCTGAAGCTGGCGCGGTACTCGGAGAGGTTGGGGAAGGTCCAGCGGAACCACTGGTAGAACATCTCGGAGAGGCCCTGCGGGCATGTGGCTGCGGCGTCTTCGAGCGTGACGTTGCCCTTGATGATGGCGTCGGCCATGAGGCTGGCGTAGAGGAAGATGCCCCCCGACGCGCGCGCGAGGGTGTTAACCGCTGCGTCGAAACCGGGCTCGGCGCCATGGGTTGCTTCGAGGCGCGCTGCCAGGAAGTCGCGCACGTCTCCCATGTTGTCGTTCGATCCGCTGGAGAGGTCGATATGCTCCACGCCCGTGCCGAAGGGCTTTGTAGCTGCGGAAATACGCCGCGAAGTCACGAGGATCTTCATCCATGCGGGCAGGCGGTCGGCGTAGTGGGCGAGCGTCTCGGCCAACGGGTTGTACTCTGCATCGCCCGCCTCATCGAGGCCGTCCACCACCATGAGCATGCATTCGTGCCCGCCGTCGATGGCGTGGCTGAGCGGGTCGCCGATGAGGAACGTGAAGAGGTCGTCGGCGTTCATGGCGCCGAGGTCGCGCTGCTTGTCCAGCGTGGCGGCGAGCAGGGTGCGGTACTGCGGGATGCGGCAGGCGAGCAGGTAGGCGAGGGTTTGGATCACGGTGCGCGGGTTGTTGTAGAGGTCGCGGCCGACCTCGCAGAAGAACGATGCCGCCACGCGGCCGTAGAGCTTCCAGCCCCAGTGCGAGAGGTGCGCGGCGAAGGCGCTCTTGCCCACGCCGGCATCGCCGGTGATGAGGCAGACGCGAGGCGTGTCGCGGCGCTCGACCCACGAGGCCACCTGCTCGGCGAGCCATGCGCGGCCCTGGAACGGACGGGCCAGCAGGAAGGCGCGGCGGCTGTTGTCCGCGAGCACCGTGAGGCGCTCGGAGATGCGGGTGATCTCGCCCGAGAACTGCAAGCTCTCGTTGCTCTCGACCACGCGCACGAGCTCCGCCATGCACTTCTCGAACCACGGCTCGAAGACCTCGGGGCCCGCCTCGAGCTTGCTCCTCCAGGTTCCCATATCGAGCCACTGGATGTGGGTGATGGCCGACGGCGGATGTACCTCGCCTTCGGGGTCGAGGAGCACCGTCTTGATGTTGCCGCCACGTACGCCGATGGCGATGTCTATCTCGTCGTGGCACACGCCGCCGTCGCGGAAGGCGTGCTTGGAGAGGCAGGCGATGACGCCGTTGGAGGAGGCCACGCCCTGGGCGATCTTGTCGCGCCATTCGTCGCCCACTTTGATCTCGCTCGCGTCGTACCACACGGTGTGGCCGCGCGCCTCGAGGCGCTCCTTGATGCGGCGCACGATGGGCTCCTCGGTGTGCCCGTAGCTCAGGAAGATGCGCAGGGGCGATTTTGCCTTGGGGGAGGGTGACTGCGCAGCTGCCGATGGGGCGGGGAAGATGGTTCCGCAGTCCCAGCAGACGTATTTGCTGCGCTTGGCGTTGAACTCGACGTCTTTTGACCCGCACTTGGGGCAGGTTATTTGGCTGCTCATCTCGGTGCCTTTCTGGGACAGCAAATGACCTGTCCCCATTGTCCCATTTTGGGACAGCGAATGACCTGTCCCCATTGTCCCACTGCGGTGAAAGGGCTACTGTTTGTCGCGTCCCAAGCCGAAACCGGCCGCGCCACCGATGACGCCTCCCGCGATATGCGAGAGGTTGGAGATGTTGTCGGCTACGAAGACGCCCTGGATGACCTGCTGGCCCAGGAAAATGACTGCGACGAGGACGAAGGTGAGCGGGATCTCGCCTGTGCGGATGCTCGTGACAGACGACAGCAGGATGAACGCGAACACCACGCCGCTTGCGCCGCAGAGGGCGATGCGCGGGAACAGCACGTAGTTCAGGATGCCTGTGATGGCGGCGGTCACCGCGATCACCGCGGCGAGCGTGCGCGAGCCGTACTTCTCCTCCAGCAGCGGGCCGAGGAGCAGGATGTAGCTGAGGTTGCCCACGAGGTGGTCCCAGCCGCTGTGTCCCAGCACGTGCGTGAAGAAGCGCAGGTAGGTGAGGGGGTCGGTGAGCGGGCTGCGGTAGGTCATGAAGAGTGCCTGCGTGATGAGGCCGCCGGACGTCTGCCCGAGCACGGTGGCGGCAACGCAGAGTGCCGAGAAGACCAGCACTACGGGAGCGTTGAAGGTGATGTGCCAGCGCGTGCGCGGTGCCGGTGCGGGCTGGTCGGGCTGCATCTGCAGGGGATCGTCTGCCATGGCGGGCTCCTTTCCAGAAGCTATTGTACGCC
>CAMZCV010000050.1 GCA_947305035.1 uncultured Coriobacteriales bacterium
AACACCCAGAAGTCCCCCAGCTCCTAAACCGCCCAGAAATGGGCGTACGAGTTGTTCGGCGTGTACTGTTGGACGTTCGCACCGCTCTTCTCGCTGCCGCCCTTGACGTCGAGGGCCTTGCCAGACTTGGCGTTGATGATCAGATAGGTGCCGTCTGAGATTGCCATAGGTCCTCCTATCCTCCTATCCTGCGAACATGCGCGATGTCGTCCTGGCGTTACGCGCTATGGCCCCCACGAGCTCGCGCCCGTCGACTTGCACGGACATCCCCACGAGCGCCGACGCGACCGACTGCCCGAGCTTTTCGTAGTCGATGCGCTCCACCTGCTGCGTGTTGAGCCGCGATATGGACTCGCCGACGGCCTCCGCGAACGTGTCCACGAACGGGCGCTGCAGCGGCACGATAGCCTCTGCGCCCTGCTCGCCGATGCGGTTGTACGCGTCGTACATCACGCCTTCGCCGCGCTTGTTGGCCATGAAGATGTTGCCAACGGCGTTGTTGCGAATGATTGCACCGCGTGCCTCGTTCTTGGTTCTGTTGATGGTCGTGTTGATGGTCTTGTTGTGGGTCGTGAAGTACACGTCATAGCTGCGACCGTTGGCCGACGCGAGGGTGCTGAGCAGGTTGTCGACGCTGCCCTTGCCGTAGACGTTCGCCGTCATGCTTACGCCCGTGCTCTTCGGCACGTTCCTGATTGACTTGTTCAGGTCGTCAACGAGGTTCTTGCCGCTGACGTTGGCAGTGACCTTCGAATCCTTGTCCTTGACTTGCGCGGTGGATTGGTTGAGGTCGTCGATCTCGCCAGACTTCTCCTTGGCGTTGGTCTCGACCTCCATGTACTTCGGCACCATCTCCGTGCCGTTCCACTCCATGATGGTGCCTTGCGCGTCGACGATGTTGCCTTGCCCGTCGACGTGGAGCTCGCCGTACTTGCTGTCGAACTCCTCCGCGTTGTAGTCGCGGATGAGCCCGATGAGCGTGTCCATGTCGCCGCCCGCCATCTGGGCCATGATCGCGAACTGGTCGCCGCCGATCTTGGCGAAGTCCTCGGTCGCCACGCCCGCGTCTAGCAGTCCTTGGGAGAGGTCCTTCACGTCGTAGCCTAGCTTCTGGCACGCGTCCTTCATCTTCTCGGTGGTCATGATGATCTGTTCGCGCTGGCCCCAGTTGGCGTTCTCCGCTTCGGTGAGGTCACCGAGCATGTTGTAATAGGTCTGCTCCTCCTCGGTGAGCTCGCTCACGGCCTTCTGCGCTGCGTTGACGTTGCGTGCGTACTCGGAGCTGTTCTTCCCGATGTTGTCGAAGTAGTACTTAGCCTTGCTCTCGGCGTCCTCGTATGAGTATCCCTGGTCTTGCAGGCTCTTGATGTAGCCTGGAGCCCACATGTTCCAATGGGTCGAGTATTCCTCTTCGGCCTTCTTGAGCTCTTGCTCGGCCTTGATTCGCTCCTTGTAGGTGTCTGCCGCCATCTCCGTGAGGGCGTTTGCGCGGGCCTCACGCTCCTTGGCTGCGATGAGGTCGTCTATCTCCTCCTTGAGGTTGTGGACCTCGCCTGCCTCGTCCTTGTACTTGCCCTTTAGCACGTCGTGTTTGTCATAGCTGGTTCCGAGGATGTCGTTTACGCGCTCGATTGCAACTTGGAGCTCGCCCATGTTGCCCTCGTAGTTCTTGCCAGCCCCAGCCGCGTCGTCGATGATGCCCTTGTAGTGCTCGAGCTCGCCGATGAGGTCTGTCGTGCTCTGGCGAGTCTCGGCGTTGCGCTCGTTGTGTTGCCTGATGGAGTCGAGCAGCCCGTCGACGTCGCTCTTCACGAGACCGGCCTTTTGGCCGAACTGGTCGAGTGAGTCGGTGCCGTTCGTGAACGCCGCTGCGAGACCTTCGGTGTTGGCGTTGATGCCGTCCATCGCGTCCGCGAGGTTGCGAGCGTCACGGTCCGCCTCGGTCATCTCGTCGTACATGATCTTGATGGTGGCTGCGACAGCCGCGAGCGCGAGACCTCCGAGCGCGACCTTGAGGCCGAGCAGTCCCGTCTCCGCGCCCTCGAACGCTGTCGTGAGCGCGGTCGTGAGACCGTTTCCGCGCTTGATCTGCCCAGCGAACACGGCGAGCTTCTGCGCCCCATCGCCTAGGCCTGAGATGAAGCCGCCTGTCGCCGTCGTGAGCTTTCCGAACACGCTTAGCAGCGGACCAGCCGCCGCCGCCATCGCCGCCCACTTGATGATCTGCTTCTGCTGCTTGGAGTCCATCTCGCTAAACGCCTTGGCCATGTCGCCCACCTTCTGGATGAGCGGCTCGGCTGCGTCAACGACGTCGAGCAGGGCGTCCGCGAGCGGGCCACCGATGTCGATTGCGATTGCCGTGAGCTTGTTCCCGAGAATCTGGAACTTCGATGCGAGGGACTCGTTGCGGTTGGCAACCTCGGTGTCGAGCGCCGTGTTCGCCTGCCACGCTTCGTTGGCGCGTGTCACCGCATCCTTCATGAGGTCGGTGTTGCCAGCGAGACGCTTCATGACGTCCGTCTGTCGGAGCGAGCTGATGCCGAGGTTGTCGAGCATGACGGCCATCGAGTCGCCGTGCTCCGTCGCGTCGTCAAGACCGCTGAGAACGCGGGCGAGCGCGTCGACTGGATCCTTGCCCCATGCTTCCGCGAACTCCTGAGCGCTCATGCCAGCCGTTGCCGCCCACGTCTCGAGGTTTTCGGACCCGGTGGCGACGTCCTTGTCGATGTTGCTCATGATGGTCGAGATCGCCGTGCCGCCCGCCTCTGCGGTGACGCCCATGGACGTGAGCGCACCTGCGAGTCCCAGCACGTCGGCCTCGCTCATGCCGAGCTGCTTGCCAGCCGCCGCGATGCGCATGCCCATGTCGGAGACGGCGCTCTCGGTGGTGGCGAAGTTGTTGCCGAGGTCCACGATGGTCGAAGCGTAGCGCCCCACATCTGAGTGGCTCATCTGCATAATGTTGGCGAACTGGGCCATGTTGGTGGCCGCGTCCTCCCAACCCATGTCGGTGGCCACGTCCAAACCACTCGCGACGCGTGAGAACTCCTGCAACTCGTCTATGCCGAAACCGAGCTGCGCCCCGAGTGCTTCGATGTTGAGGATGGTGGCCGCGTCGACGGGCTGCTGCTTGCTGGTCTCTATCGCAGCGTCCTTGAGTGACTGGTATTGGCTCTCTGTCGCGTCAAGCGTCTTGCGCACGCCCGTGAGCGCCGTGTCGACGTCGACGGCGCTGCGCACGCTGACGGTCCCGAGCGCCACGAGCGGTGCCGTGACGGTGCGGGTCAGGGTGTCGCCAGCCGCCTGCATGCCACGCCCGAGCGCCTGCATGCCGTCGCCCGTGTCCTTGAGCTTCTGGCCGAACTGGCCCATCTTGGTCGCGTTGCGGTCGTAGGCTGCCTCTGCGGAGTGCAGCTGTTGGGTGTACGCCTCAAGCCTCGCCTCCGCACGCTCTATCTCTTGGGTGAGCTTGTCGTACTGCTCCGCGTTGTCCTCGGTGCGCTCTCCCATGGACTGTTGGGCGTCCTTGAGGGCCTTGACGCGCTCTTGCCACTGCTTGCAGCGGTCTCCCGCGATCTTGACGTTTTGCGAAAGCAGCTTTACGTTGCCGCTCGCACCCTTCATCGCGAGAATGCGCTCCACCTCGCGGCCCGATCTCGTGGTGGCACGCATCTCGGAGTTGATGGTGGCGAGCGCCTTGGAGAGGTCGGACGCGTCACCACGAAACTTGATGGTTAGGCCTTTGAACTCGCCCGCCATCTCTCCTCCTTAGAACTTGTCGAAGTCGGCCTGAGTCGCCTTCCGCACGCCGGGTCGCACCATCTCGGCACCCGTCTCCGCGTCACGGTTGCGCCACCCGTAGGCGACGGCGATGTAGCGCTCCGTCTCGTCGGGGCTCATGTCTCGTGCCTCGGTGAGCGTCATTCCGAGCTGCATGAGCGACCATATGGCGCTCTCTTCCTTGAAGTCGTGCGCGGCCTGTGGCACGCCGGTCCCGTCGGTCGGGTCGCTATCCCTGTTCAGGCTCCTCGCCGCCCTGTTCCGGGCGCTGCCGAAAAAAGGTGTCCATCATGAGGTCGATGATCTCCACGCACGCATCCGACTGCTCGTAGACGGTCCACACCTCGTCACGCGTCGACATGAGCCACGCGTCATAGGTGGTTTGGACCGATCCTGCCGCGTACGCGAGCGCCCAGATGATGCCGTTGAGGGCGGGGGTGATGAACGTGACGGTGATGTTGCCCTCATCGTCGGTGCTCACGCAATCGTTGAGCATCTGAGCTGCGTCATGGTCCAGAACGCCGTTGTACTCGCCTTTGGTTCGGCCATAGAAGGTCTCGCTGTAGACCTGAGACGCGTAGTTGGACGCTCGCAGAAGGTACTCGTGGCCGCCCAGGGTGACGGTCGTCGTGTTAGGCATGTGACCTCGATTCATCGAAAGGGGCCAGCGGCATCGCTGCCACCGGCCCCGCTTGTCGTGCTATTCGGTTTCGCCTAGGGCGTGACTTGGGTCGCGGTGCCGTGCGGCACCATGTTGAAGAAGCTCTCATAGGTGGCGTGCGTCTCCGTCGTGTCGGAGATCTTGGCCACCGCGTACTTGGTGGTCGTCGCCGATTGGCCGCTGCCTTCGGTGAAGGTCTTTGCGATGGCCGTGAGCTGGATGGTCTCATGATCGGCGTTGATGGAGCTGCCCTCGGTGGTGGTGTGAGCGCCGGTGGGCGGGGTGGCCTTGCACTTGCAAGCCCAGCACTTCTTGCCGTGCTTGTCGCCCTTGAACATGAAGTGGAGGGCGAAGTACTTGGACTTCTCGCCGCCGCCGGACAGGATGATGCCCGTCTGCTCGCGAACCTGCCCGAGAACGTCCACCAAGAAGTCGTCGGGGAAGTACATCGCCTCAAGCGAGCCTGAGAATCCGTCGTCGGTCTCGATGGCCGCTGCGGTGTCGTCGTTGGCGTAGAACTTCAAGAGCTGGGACTGGAAGTCCAGCGTAAGGTTGATTGGCCAGTCGATGGGCTTCTCGGGCCCGTAGGTGCCGTCGTCATTCTCGACGCGGTAGCCTACGGCCTCAAGGCCATACTGAATGCCGTTGATGGCGTCTGCCATGGTCTTACCTCTTTCCTCAGTTGGTTTCTAAGCAGTCGAG
The DNA here is from genome assembly GCA_947305035.1 of uncultured Coriobacteriales bacterium. Lineage (GTDB taxonomy): Bacteria > Actinomycetota > Coriobacteriia > Coriobacteriales > Atopobiaceae > RUG721. Next base: position 5,144 of record CAMZCV010000050.1, read on the forward strand.
TCCGCTCCATACGGTCTCTGTGATGCCGTCGCCGAGTGGCACGGTGTAGCGGTCAGCCGCGAAGCCCTTGGCCTCTAGCGCCGCCTGCACGCGATCCTCGAGCTCGATTGAGCTGCCGTGGCCATAGAGCTCAACGTCGTAGGGCGTGATATGGCATGAGATTCCGTCGCACGCCTTCGCGTTGCGCGTCTTTTGCGGCATCAGGATCACGTTCGGCAGGGGAGGGATGTCCTCTGGGTCGAGCGGCTCCCATGAGATGCGGGCGAACGGTAGCCCGCATGACCTCATGGCGTCGCATAGGTCGTCGTATGTCCTCATTGGTCCACCGTCGCTTGCAAGATGATCTCGGAGCCAACCACGAAGGCTGGCAGGATGTGCGGGAAGGCTCGGGTGCGCGTGTTGGTCGGTCTGCCGTGGTAGAAGAGCACGTGGCCCTTCTCAAGCAGGTGGGTGAGGTTGCCGCGCCTGCGCACGTTTCCAACCTCATACTCGACGTGGCCTATATCGCCCTGCCCGCGCTTGGCACGGAAGCTGCTCGCGTAGTCGCCGGTTTCGGCAGGCGTGAGCGGCCCGTCTCGAAGCTCGCTAGCGCTCTTTTTCGCGGCCTTCTCGACAAGCTTGTCCATGTTCTTTGTTTGCTCTGCCACATGCTGCATGCAGATGGACGTGAGGACGTCCCCGAAGCCTTCGACTCCGCATACCACGTCATTGGCCACGTTGCACCGCCCCCTCTTCGCACGACAGCGTTATCCACTCGCCGTCGCCCTTGGTGGACGCCACCTTGTAGGTGACGCCGCGATAGGTGACGGACCGCTCGCCGCACCAGTCGATGGCTCGCAGGGTCAGCTCCACGGTAGGCCATACGGACTGAGCTCCCGCCTTGCTGTGGGTCTCGGCGCCCATGCGTGCGCGTCTGACGTAGACGGTGGTGTCGGAGTCTGCCGTATCGGCCTCTCCGCGCTCGTCTCGGGTGACCTTGGTCGCGTGCAGGTCGCACGTGCCATCGCAGGTCAGCTCCGATAGCCAGAGCGTCATGTTCTGCGCGGCGAAGTCCACTCGCGTCACGTCGTAGGCGGTGCCGTCGACGGCGCAGGTTGTGCCCGCGTCCACGTCTGGAGCCCGTCGCGTTATGACCTTTCGCGTGACCTGCACGCCATCGGCCTGTGCGAGCTCCATGTCCTCGGTGCGGAGCCGACTTTGGCGGTACGCGAGGGAGAAGCGCGGTTTCAGGCCGTCGGTGCCCGAGAAGTCCACGCCGCGCTCTCTGCGGCGCTCCGTCTCCCGCATCACGGAAATGATGCCGTCTGTCGGCGCGAACACCTCGCGCTTTCGCCTAAGCATCTCCACCACCTGCAATGTGTCTCAGGTGGCACGCGGCGACCTCTGGGCCGTAGTTGGTCCAGAAGTCGTCTAGTGCGTTGGAGAACTCGTAAAGGCACGCGTTGAGGAAGAGCGGCCACTCCTGCTCGCCTGGGACGAACAGGTGGTCGCTCTCAAGTCCGCACCGAGCCGCGAGGGCGGGGGACACCGAAGCTATCACGTCACGGACGCGGGCCTCGGTGTCGTCATCCTCCCACGTGATGTTGAGCTTGCGCCGCACGGCGTCGTATTGGTCGAGCATTGCGACCTTGGTATCGTGGTCCATGGGCGCTCACCCCCTAGATGCTAGGACTGCTCCTTGGTCTTGACGGTTCCCGCAACCTTGACGTTGAGGTACGC
>CAMZCV010000051.1 GCA_947305035.1 uncultured Coriobacteriales bacterium
GCCTCATCGGCCCCAACGGAGCCGGCAAGACCACGGTCTTCAACCTGCTCACCAAGGTGTACGCGCCCACGCGTGGGACCATCCTGCTCGACGGCATGGATACCGCCAACATGACAACCGACCAGGTGAGCCAGGCAGGCATCGCCCGCACGTTCCAGAACATCCGCCTCTTCGACACGCTCACGGTTGAGGAGAACGTGCGCATCGGTCTCCACAACCAGGTCAAATGCGGCATGTGGAGCGGCATCTTCCGCCTTCCGCGCTACTGGCTCTCCGAGAAGGAGTTCCACGATCGCTCGCTGGAGCTGCTCGATGTGTTCAACATGGCAGACAACGCGGGTGACATCGCGGGGTCGCTGCCCTATGGCGCCCAGCGACGCCTCGAGATCGTACGCGCGCTTGCAACCAGCCCCAAGCTGCTTCTGCTCGACGAGCCCGCGGCGGGCATGAACCCCTCCGAAACCGCGGAGCTCATGGAGATCATCCGCAAGATCCGCGACGAGTTCAAGATCGCGATCATGCTCATCGAGCACGACATGGATCTCGTCATGGGCGTGTGCGAGGGCATCGCCGTGCTCAACTTTGGCAGGATCATCGCCAAGGGAACGCCCGATCAGATTCAGGCCAACCCGCAGGTCATCGAGGCCTATCTCGGCACGCAGGAAACCGATGACGCAACCATGCGGGGCGGGAGGAAACAATGAGCATGCTCGAGGTCAACGACCTACATGTGTACTACGGCAGCATCCATGCTGTGAAGGGCGTCTCGTTCACCGTGGATAAGGGCGAGATCGTCACCTTGATCGGTGCGAACGGCGCCGGCAAGTCGACCACCCTCAACACCATTGCGGGCATCCTTCCCGCACGCCGTGGCTCGGTGGAGTTCCAAGGCGAGGGCATCCTGGGCGTTCCTGCGCACAAGATGGTGAAGAAGGGCATCGCGCTTTGCCCTGAGGGAAGGCGCGTCTTCACCCAGATGACGGTTGAGGAAAACCTCCAGATGGGCGGATACACCCGTACCGAGGCCGAGAACGCAGATACCATGGAGGACGTCTACGGGCATTTTCCGCGCCTTCGCGAGCGTGCCTACCAGGTAGCGGGCACACTCTCGGGAGGCGAGCAGCAGATGCTTGCCATGGGGCGCGCGCTTATGGGCCGTCCCGACCTCATCATGCTCGACGAGCCATCCATGGGTCTCGCGCCCATCCTGGTGGATGAGATCTTCTCGATTATCAAGAGCCTCAACGACAACGGCACCACGGTGCTGCTGGTCGAGCAGAACGCGAGCATGGCGCTCTCGATCGCCGACCGCGCGTACGTGCTCGAGACAGGCAGGATCGTCAAGGAGGGCAGCGGCTCCGATCTGCTGCGCGACGACGACGTCCGCAGGGCCTATCTCGGCGGTTGACGGTCGCTCTTGCTAACGAGCCGGACTGGCTCGGGGAGTTCTACCCCGCAAACCCCAGCAGGTTTGCCATGCTTTGCCGCATAGTTTGTCCAACTTTGCGGCAAACCAGGGTTCGACATCCTGTCAAAGGGACAGGTCTTTTGACAGGAAACCTGAAACCATTTCCTGTCAAAAGACCTGTCCCTTTGACAGGAAAACGCCTACAGCTCGGCCTCGAATGCAGCGAGCAGCTCGTCGTACGTCTCGTATGCGGGAAGGTCGGGATTCGCTGCAGCAATGGCCTCGGTGGTACGGAAGAGGAAACCCGCCTTGCTCGCACGGATCATGTAGAGGTCGTTGAACGAGTCGCCCGTTGCGATGGTATCGAAGCCGATGGACTGGAGACCGCGCACGGTGGTGAGCTTCGAATCCTCGCAGCGCATCTTTACACCGCAGAGCATGCCCTGCTCGTCAACTTCGAGAGAGTTGCAGAAGATCGTGGGCCAGCCGAGCTTCTCCATGAGCGGCTTCGCGAACTCCTCGAAGGTGTCGGAGATGATGATGACCTGCGTTTTCTCGCGCAGCTTGTCGAGGAATTCCTTGGCGCCGGGGAGCGGATCGATGGTGGAGATGACGCGCTGGATGTCGGGAAGGCCCAGACCGTGCTCGCGCAGGATGCCCATGCGCCAAGCCATGAGCTTGTCGTAATCGGGCTCGTCGCGCGTCGTGCGCGTGAGCTCGGGAATGCCGCTTGCGCCGGCAAACGCGATCCAAATCTCGGGGACCAGCACGCCTTCAAGGTCTAGGCAGCAGACGTTCATGAGATAACCTCGACAATCGTTCCTCGTGTATCGACGGGAAGGAGCTGCATCCACAGGTCGGGCTTGATGGCGCGCACCGCCTGGGCAACCTGCTCGGCACGGTCGCGGCCCGCGCAGATGGCGAGCATGGCGGAACCCGAACCGGAGATGGTGAACGCTGCGGCGCCGTTCTCGAGCGCGCAGGCGCGGAGCTCGTCGTAATCGGGGATGAGCTTCCTGCGATACGGTTCATGGATAAGGTCGTGGCAGGCGACGCCGAGCATGTCGGCATTGCCCGTCTCCAGCGCGCGGATGACCGTTGCGTAGCGGCCCATCTGCGTGACGATGACGCTGAGCGGGTACTCGGTTGGCAGGGCCTTGCGCGCTTCGGATGTGCGCACCGTGTAGGACGGTGCCATGACAACGTAGTGGAACACCGTGGAGATGGCATGGGGGATGGCGATGATGCCGTCTTTCGTGGAGCAGGAGCCGGCAAGGCCGCCGAACAGGGCGGGTGCAACGTTGTCGGGATGCCCTTCGAGCGCAATCGCCTCTGCGAGCGCATCCGCACGCACGAAGCCGTTGCCGAAGAACACCTGCGCTGCGATGATGCCCGCGATAACGCACGCGGAGCTCGACCCGAGGCCTCCCGTGATGGGGATGGGGGAGTCGATGATGATATGCAGCGGCTCGGGCGTGAACCCCATGTGCTCGCATGCTGAGAGGCAGCTCGTCCACACGAGGTTGTCCTCTCCGATGAACTCGGGGACGCATCCCTCGATGACCAGCTCATCCGAGCGCTCGAAGGTGAACGTTGCGCGCAGGTCGAGCGCGAGCCCTAGGCAGTCGAAGCCGACGCCGAGGTTTGCCGACGTAGCCGGCACGCTCACGCGGAGCTTTTCACATGCGATGCTCAACGGAACACCTTCTCTGCAACGCTCTCGACGAAGGCGGGCATCCCTTCGATGGTGCAGACATCGGTGTGGAGATGCTCGGCGGTGCGCAGCGAGGAGAGCTGGACGGGCGCGGTGGTGCCCGCGATGCCCTCAAGCTCGTCCATGGCCTCGAAGCCGCTCATGCCCTCGGGGTTGCTGCCGAGCGCCGCCAGGCAGTCCGCCGGGAACTTGTAGGGGCTCGCTGTGGAGAGCAGCACCCGCACGCGGCCCTCGGATGGGATGCGGTCGAGCACGTGCTTGCCCACAGCGGTATGCTGGTCGATCAGGACGCCGGTGCTCTCGAAGGTGCTGCGGATGGCCGCGGAGGTCTCGGCGTTGGAGGCGAATCCGCAGGAGAAGATTGTCTGGATGCGTGCGAGCAGCTCACCGCTCACCGTGTAGGAGCCCTTCTCGGCGAGGTCGGCCATGAGGGAGGCCACATAGGCGCAATCGCCGTCAGAGAGGTGGTAGAGCAGCCGCTCGAGGTTGGACGACACGAGGATGTCCATGGAGGGCGAGATGGTCTTGGTGAAGTCGCGCAGGCGATCGTATGTTCCCGTGGAGATGAAGTCGGTGAGCACGTTGTTGGCGTTCGATGCCACGATGAGCTTGCCCACGGGCAGGCCCATGAGCTTGGCATAGAAGCCCGCGAGAACGTCTCCGAAGTTGCCGGTGGGAACGCAGAAGTCCACCGCGTCGCCCTTCTCGATGGCGCCCATGCGCACCAGCTGGGCGTATGCGTCGAGGTAGTAGGTGATCTGCGGGACGAGGCGCCCGATGTTGATGGAGTTGGCGCTCGAGAGGGATATGCCCTGTCGCGCGAAGGCATCGATCTGCGCCTGGTCGGTGAAGATGCGCTTCACGCCGGTCTGGGCGTCGTCGAAGGTGCCGCGTACGGCGCACACGCCCACGTTGGAGCCTTTCTGGCAGACCATCTGCAGCTCTTGGACGTCCGATACCTTCTGGTACGGATAGAAGACGCAGATGCCGATGTTGTCCACGTCTGCGAAGCCCTCGAGCGCGGCCTTGCCCGTGTCGCCCGAGGTTGCGGTGAGGACGAGGATCTTGTCGTCCGCGCTTTCGCGCGAGCAGTTCATGAGATGGGGGAGGATCTGGAGCGCGACGTCCTTGAAGGCGCTGGTGGGGCCATGGAAGAGCTCGAGCAGGTAGTCGCTGCCGAGCTGCCTCACGGGCGTGATGGCGTCATCGTCGAAGTTGGTTCCGTACGCGCTGGCCACGCACGCCTCGAGCTCCTCAGGCGAGAAGTCGTTGAAGAGCTGGGAGAGCACCTCGAGGGCGGTCTCCTGGAAGGTCTGGTTGCAGATGCGGTCGAGGTCGATGCGCTTCTCGGGGATGACATCGCTCACGTACAGTCCGCCATCCGGGGCGATGCCCGTCCGTATTGCGAACTTTCCTGTTACAGATTGCGCCGAAGAGCGCGTGCTGTGATACAAAGAGTCCAAGGTTGCCTCGCATCCTCGTGGGGTGCCTGCAGTTGCTGTCAGTATCATATCTTTTCGGATTCGAGAATCTGGACGTTGATACAGAGACGAAAGATTGGACGGGGCATGGACATCGCAATCCTCGGATATGGAACCGTGGGCAGGGGCGTCGGCGATATCGTCGAGCGCAAAACCCCGCAGATCCGCGTCAAGCGCATCCTCGAGCTTCCCGACCGTCTCACCGACCCCCGCATGACGTCGAACTTCGATGATATCGCCGGCGATCCTTCCATAGATCTCGTGGTGGAGTGCATGGGCGGCATCGAGCCCGCACATACCTTCATCTGCCGCGCCCTTGCCGCCGGCAAGCATGTGGTGACGTCCAACAAGGCCGTCGTCGCCGCGCACTTCGACGAGTTCGTCCAACTGGCGGCCGAGCATGACGTCTCACTCTACATCGAGGCGTCGGTGGGCGGCGGCATCCCCTGGATCGCATCCATCGCCAAGGCCCGCCGCACCGACACCATCTCGTCGTTCATGGGCATCATGAACGGAACCACCAACTACATCATCGACTCCATGTGCAAGCTCGGGGTCGATTTCGGCGAGGCGCTGCATGAGGCTCAGGAGATGGGCTACGCCGAGCGCGACCCCTCCGCCGACATCGACGGCATCGATGTGGCCAACAAGACCATCATCACCGCATCCGTGAGCTTCGACTGCGCCTGCACGCGCAGCCTGCCCGTCACGGGCATCCGCAACATCACCAAGGCCGACATGGACTTCTTCGCCGAGCAGGGCCGCGTGGTCAAGCTCATCGGCCGCGGTGTCCAGGAGGACGGAAGCTATGCCGTGGCCGTCGAGCCCGTCGCGCTCGATGCCCATACGCTCGAAGCCAATGTGCCTTCCAACTTCAACCTGGTCACGCTCGTGGGCGACACGGTGGGCGAGCTCAAGTTCTACGGACCGGGTGCGGGCATGCTGCCCACGGGCAATGCCATCGTGCAGGATATCCTCGATTGCGCCGAGGGCCAGCAGCGCGCCTATGACTTCTCGAAGGGCTGCGCCTACGATCCCGCGCTTCTGACCAACGATTATGTGCTCCGCGCCAGCGAGGCTCCCGGGCAGGGAACACCGTGCGGTGCAGGCAGGTGGCTTCTCAGCGGCTTGACCGCCGTCGAGGCGCGTGCGCTCTACGAGGGCGTCTTGGAAAAGGATCCCAGCGCCTTCATCGCGGCGCTTGCATAGAAAAGAAAAGGAACGATAGATGATCAAGATCTGCAAATTCGGCGGCTCCAGCGTTGCGTCGGCGGACCAGTTCCGTCGCGTCAAGGAGATCGTCGAGTCCGACCGCGACCGCCGCTTCATCGTGGTCTCGGCCGTTGGAAAGCGCGTGTCGACCGACAACAAGATCACCGACCTGCTTCTGCTCGTCAACGCGCACGTCAAATACCACGTGGACTGCTCGCCGCTGCTCGCCGACATCAAGGCCCGCTTCGTCGAGATCGCCGACGAGCTCGGGGTCACGTGGCCCGTTGCCGAGAAGTTCGACTTGTTCGCCGCCAATATCACCAAGCACTCGCCCGAGTATATCGTCAGCCGCGGCGAGTGGTTCACCGCCCACATCATGGCCGACTTCCTGGGCTATCCCTTCGTCGACGCTGCCGACGTGATGGTGTTCCACCACAACGGCACCGTGGACCTCGAGCGCACCTCCGTGCGCCTGAAGGACGCCGTCCAGCGCAAGGGCTCCTTCGTGTTCCCCGGCTTCTACGGCGCCACCGTGGAGGGCTCCATCAAGCTCTTCCAGCGTGGCGGCGGCGACATCACCGGCGCCATTCTCGCGCGTTGCCTGGATGCGGGCCTGTACGAGAACTGGACCGACGTCTCGGGCTTCCTCTCCGCAGATCCGCGCATCATCGACAACCCGCGCTCCATCCACCGCATCACCTTCGACGAGATGCGCGAGCTTTCGTACATGGGAGCCTCGGTGCTGCAGGAGGAGGCCATCTTCCCCGTGCGCGAGGCGAACATCCCCATCCAGATCAAGAACACCAACCATCCCGAGGCAGAGGGAACAATCATCAGCGAGACCGCTGCCGCCGGTGTGGACGAGCACCTCATCACGGGCATCGCGGGCAAGCGCGACTTCCTCACGGTGCACATCCAGAAGGCCCATATGTCCAACTCCGTGGGCATCGTGCGCAAGACGCTCTCGATCTTCGAGCGCTACGGCGTCTCCATCGAGCACATCCCCACGGGCATCGATTCGTTCGGC
>CAMZCV010000052.1 GCA_947305035.1 uncultured Coriobacteriales bacterium
CACAGCCGGAGCGTGGAGCCAACGGAGGAGGGGCTCCACCTCATGGCGCGAGCGCTCGACATCGTATCGCTTGCAGATCTGACCGAGGGGGAATACCGCAACCGTGGGAAGGTGATCGCCGGAGATATCCGCATCGCCTGCGGGGAGTCAAGCGGAATTGCACCCATCGCGTCCTGCGTGCGCTCGTTCCGCAAACGCTATCCCGACGTGCGCTTCCGACTGCACAGCGGAAACGCCGACTACGTGGTCGAGCGGCTCGAGCGGGGTCTGGACGACTTCGCGATCCTCTTCAGCTATCCCGGGATCGATCGCTACGAGCATGTCCGGCTTCCGCACACAGATGCATGGGGCGTGTATGCTCCGGAGGGCGATCCGCTTGCCAAGAAAGAGGTCGTATCGCCCGAAGACCTCGAAGGCCTGCCGCTCATCGCCTCCGAGCAGGCTCTGGAGACCGACGAGCTGTCGACATGGTTCGGAGAATCCCTTGCTCGGGTAAAGGTTGCCGCCACCTATACGCTCAGCTACAACGCAACCGTTTTCGTGCGGGAAGGAGTTGGATACATGCTGGGACTCGACGCGCTCGCTCCTGCGGGGCCGGGTACCGGCTTGGAATTCCGTCCGCTCTGGCCGCCCATCGTTGCGAAGATCGACTTCGCCTGGAGGCGGGAGCAGAAGCTCTCGAATGCCGCCAACCTGTTCCTGTATGAGCTTGGAGCCATCGCCGGCAGCGACTCGTGATTGGAAAGAAACCCAAAGAAATACCGGGCGGCAGCGATTGGAGAATCGTTACCGTCCGGTACGTGTTTCTCAGCTATCCCAGCTGCCTAAGCAGCGGGTGAGCAGGGCAGGGGCGCCTTCCTATTTGGCGGTGATGACGCGGACCGCAGGAGCGTTCACGCCGGCTGCGCCAAGCGCCTCGGTGATCGCCTGGGTGAGGTCGAAGTACACCGTCCAATAATCAGCGGACTTGCACCACGCGCGAACGGTGAACTCCATGGCCTCGTTGGTTCCGCCGGAGAGGCGCGCGAACGGCTCGGGGTCCTTCACAACCATATCGTTGGCGGCCATGGTATCGAGCATGACCTGCTGGACCTTCGCCACATCCTCGCCCTTGGCGCAGCCGAAGGTGAGGTCGACGCGGCGGAGCTCCTCGGCGGTCATGTTGGTCACGTTGGCGTTCATGAGCGCGCCGTTGGGGATGGTGACCTTCTTGTTGTCGGTGGTGTTCAGCACGGTGTAGAACAGGCTGATCTCCTTGACCACGCCTTCGCCGCCAGCAGCGTTGATGTAGTCGCCCACCTTGAAGGGCCTGAAGATAAGCAGCATGATGCCGCCGGCGATGTTGCCGAGCGAGCCCTGCATGGCCATGCCAACAGCGAGGCCGGCAGACGCGAGCACTGCAACGACGGATGCCATCGGGATGCCCAGGACGCCGATGACGGAGATGATCAGGATGGCATAGAGCACCCACTTCACGCCGTTGAGCAGGTACCTCTTGAGCGTCTCCTCGCGGGTCTGGATGGACTTCAAGCCTTCCAGGAGCTTCAGGATCTTGTTGACGATCGCCTTGCCGATGATCCAAACGACCAGAGCTAGGACGATCTTGGTGATTCCATCGATGAAGACGTCGCCTACTGCAGTGATATCGAACATCTTTCTTCCTTTCTAAGTTGCCTGTACCGATGCTGCCTGCCCGGATTGGGTGGACAGCGGGTCTGCGCGAGACCTATTGTAGTATCTGGCGGCTACGGATACGGAGAGGCGCCCGATGGGTTACATACGCGTGACGAAAGACAACCTCGAGCGGGAGCACATCTGCTGCGCCATCTCGAACAACAGGGACGTGCAGGTCTCCTCTAAGAAAGCGTGGCTGGCCGAGCGCTTTGACGAGGGTCTGGTCTTCCTCAAGAGCACCGAGCGCGGCAAATGCTTCATCGAGTACATCCCCGCGGAGAACGCATGGAACCCCATCGATGCGGACGGCTTCATGTACATAGACTGCCTGTGGGTGTCCGGTTCCCTCAAGGGCCACGGATACTCCAACGATCTGCTCGGCGCATGCATCGCCGACAGCAGGGAGCAGGGCAAACAGGGCCTCTGCATCCTGAGCGCTGCGAAGAAGAAGCCGTTTCTCGCCGATCCGATATTTCTGAAGCACAAGGGCTTCACCGTGTGCGACGAGGCGGACAACGGCATCCAGCTCTGGTACCTGCCGCTCTGCCCAGATGCCATGCCGCCCAGGATCAAGGACTGTGCCAGGCATCCGCGGGTGGATGAGCCGGGGTACGTCCTGTTCTACACGAGCCAGTGCCCGTTCAACGCCAAGTACGTGCCCATCGTGGAGCAGACCGCAAACGAGTTGGGCGTTCCCTTCAGGGCGATTCACCTTGCGAGCAGGGAGGAAGCGCGGAGCGCGCCGACGCCCATCACCACGTATGCGCTGTTCCATGACGGGGAGTACCTGACGAACGAGCAGCTCAACGACAAGAAGTTCTTCAAGCTGGCGGCTGGCTGATGCTTTGCTGGGCTGGTCATAGAGACGACGCTGTGGATGCTGGGGGCCATGTGGATGTCCTCGTCATCGGGGCGGGGCTTGCCGGATGTTCGGTCGGACGCATCATGCGTGGAAGCGGCGCGAGCGTCCTGATCGCCGAGCTGCGCGATGCTGGATGCAAGGAGAAGCTCTGCGGAGGCGTCCTTTCCCATGGGGCGGAGGGTTTCCTCGCGAAGATCTACGGAGCCGGCATGCTGGAGGAGCTATCTCGATGCGGGAGGGCAGCTGCACGACCGCCTGTCCCTGCAGGCAGGCGCCCCAGCAGCCAGGCGCCCCGCTATCGGTGGATGTATATCCGCGACATCTGGGGCTCGCCGTCGCCTTGAGCCATGCAGAGGAACTCCCAACCGTACCGCTCATAGAAGCCTATATGGTCGGTCAGGAGGTAGAGCGGAGAGATGCCCTTCGCACGCAGGTCTTCCACCACCATCTCGAGCAGCCTTCCGGCGATCCCCCGCCCCCGGTGGCTCTCGTCGACATAGACGGCGCAAACGTTGGGGGCGAGGTCGGGCCTGTCGTGGAAGTCGTTCTCGATGACGCCCAGGCCGCCGACGATGCGCCCCCCATCAAGGCAGAGGTACCAGCCGAGCTCCGTCTCGCCGGAAAGATAGGCGTCCATGCATGCCAGATAGGCCTCTTCCGGCACGTTCCACCGCGCATGGAACCATGCGGCTGCAGCCTTCTCCAGCTCGGGACGCTCCCTCAGGGTTATGCAAGTGCAGCTGTTCATCTGCGCTTCTTCGGTGCGGGGAGCTCGGGGAGCATGGCCTCGACCAGCTCGGCAACCGCCTCGGCGTCCTCGATATCCACCAAACGCATGGGGGCGGCGCCCTCATAGGGGATCTCCGTGAATGCGAGCCTCTCCCGTGCGGCGGGCGTGTCCTTGACGAGGAAGCGATCGTCGTAGACGCCTCCGAAGAGCTTTCCCGACGCATAGAGCATGTACTCGCCCATCATCTTCCGCGTGGTGACATCGGCCACCCCGCCGAGCAGCTCGAGCACGAACTCGAGGTGTTCCCCGCTGCTTGCCATGGGTCCTCCTTGCCGCTTGCTCCGTCTACCAACCAATGATAGGGGAGACGGGGGATAATGGATGCGACGGGGACTCCGCAAAGCCTCCCGCTATGCGAAGGGACTGCCCATGCTCGAACTGGTCGAAGTGGATGAACGGAACTGGCTGGACGTCAGGGAGCTCTCGGTGGCAGAGAGCCAGGAGGGCTTTCTCGACAGTGCGCTCGGCATCATCGCGCGGGGTTACATCTACCGCAGCAGCCGCGCGCGGGTGATCGGCATTACTCACGACGGCACTATGATCGGCGTCGCGCTGGTGAAGGACCTCGACGAGGAGCCTGCCTGCTACGACCTGCAGCAGTTCATGATCGACAAACGCTTCCAGGGGAGGGGCCTCGGCACCCAGGCGCTGCGCATGATCCTCTCCGAGCTTGAACGCGAGCGGAAGTACGACTGCGTCGAGGTTTGCGTCAAGGCACAGGACGCCGCCGCCCTGCATATCTATGAGAAGGCCGGTGTCATTGATACCGGATACGTGGATGACGACGCACCCGACTGCCTCAACCTGATGTACCGCTTCGCGTGCTAGCGGGCATCTCCACGGGTGCTACAGGCTCTCGAGCATCTCCAGAACCGCGCTGGCGCACTTTGCCGCCGCGTCGGCGACGAACTGCTCGAATTCCGAGTTGTCACCGCTGTCGGAGATGACACGGATGATGATGAACGGCGTCTCGTTGAGGTAGCACACCTGCGCGATGGCACCGCCCTCCATCTCGGCGCAGAGGCCGCCGAAGTGCGACGTTATCTCGACTATCTGCTCTTCGGTGGTGATGAACTGGTCGCCGCTGCACACGCGCCCCTCGAGCACCTTCGAGGAGGGCGAGGCGTCCTTCACCGCCGCGACGGCTAGGGCGCGCAGCTCCTCATCGGTGGGGAAGGCCACCATCTTGGTGTAGGGAATCTCCCCGCGCCTGAACCCCAGGGGCGTGACGTCGTAGTCGTGCTGTACCGCATCGTGGGCGATCACGAAATCGCCCACGGAGAGCTCATCGTTGAGTGCGCCGGCAACGCCGGTGTTGATCACGCGGCCCACGCCGAAGTTGTTGATAAGGGTTTGCGCGCAGATGCCTGCGTTCACCTTGCCCATGCCGCACTGCACCACGACGACCTTCCTGCCGGAGATGGTGCCCTGGCAGAACTCCATGCCGGAGATGGTGGTGATCTCGGGCTTCTCCATGGCGTCCTTGATGGCGGACACCTCGCTTTCCATGGCGCCGATGATACCGGTCACGGTCTTGCCCCCTTTCGCGCAGCCTGCAGCCCCAACCGTCGCAACCGAAGCTGCGAAGAGCTTGAGCGCTTGGCGCCTATCGATGACGAGCTCGTTCTTGGAATCCATGGAAAAGGCCTTTCCCCGTCCACCTGCATGTATCGCTGGGACTATACGATACCACCATGCTGGGTGAAACGGAGAAAGGCGTGCTTTGCGCCGCAATCGAGTTGGGAGTGCTACGAGTTCTTCCAGTGCCCCAGCGTGGGGAGCAGTGCACCCATGAACGAGACTGCCTCGTCGAGGCTCATGCCGGTTGCCTGCACGAGGTACGGCGCCGACGTCTCAATCACGTCGTCCATGGTCTTGTAGGTGAATTCGCCGTCGTTGTAGCACCACTTGCAGTAGTCGGGGTTCTCCGAGCCGTTGGCATCTGTGCCCTTATCCATGTCGGGTACCGAGAACGGCGTGCCGCAGCATTGGCATGCGGGTTCGTGCGGGAGGTCGAGCAGGTGCATGACGGGGACATCCAGCACAGATGCCAGCAGCTTGGTCATGTCGATGCTCGGCGTGGTCTCGCCCGTCTCCCAGCGGCTCACCGCCTGGCGGGTGACGAACACCTTGCGGGCGAGCTCCTCCTGCGTGAGGCCCTTGTCCTTGCGTGCCTGGGGCAGAACATCCTTGATAGCCATGGGTTCCTCCAATCCTCTCTGCGTGATTCGAGTGTATGCGCTCGGACCGGCTTCGTCACGCAACAGCTTGTTGCGCGCTTCCTGTCAAAGGGACAGGTTTTGTGACAGAAAAGTGATTTACCTGTCAGAGGGACAGGTTTAGTGACAGAAAAGTGATTTACCTGTCAGCAAACCTGTCCCTTTGACAGGATGTCCCGCAGGCGGACCGAGAAGAGGCCGTCGTGGTTGCAGTAGGCGTACAGGTCGCGGACGCCGGAGCGCCTGAAGTGGGTCTCGGCAGGTCCTTCGGGATAGAGCCGTGCGATCTGGATGCAGTCGGGATAGACGGCGGCGAGGAACACGATGTGGTGCTGCTTGTCCATGGGATGATCGACCTGCACGAAGAGCTCATCGCCCGTGCACGAGGCGTGCATCGTATGGCCCTCGTCGACCGGTTCGGGGCCCAGCGGGGGCAGCGTGATGCCATGGCAGCTGATATGCGCCTCTCCCATGGCGTGGACGGTGTTGCCGCACACGGGGCACACGTAGAAGCGCGACCTCAGCACGTTGGCGCTCACGTTGCTGTTCTGCACGGAGGCCCCTGCGAGAAGCTCGGAGACCGACGTGCGCAGGGCGGCGGCAATCGGTTCGAGCAGGGTGATGTCGGGGTATCCAGCTCCCGTCTCCCACTTGGAGACCGCCTTACCGCTCACGTTCAGCTTGTCCGCGAGCTGAGCCTGCGTCATCCCGCACTTCTCGCGCAGGGCCTTGATCGTCGCGCCAGTGAGGTACCTGTCCATCATCCACCGCCTTGTTCTGCTGTGCCTGAAACAACTGTAGGCGCGAGCGCGGCGGATGGCTACCCACGCTCCGTGGAGTCGGGATCAGTCGAGCTCCAGCCGCATGAGCACGAGCTCCTGCCATGCACCCGAACGGTTGCGGAACCCCCGCGGGTTGCGTCCCCACTCGACGAATCCCTCGCTTTGATACAGCTTGATGGCGGCGACGTTATCCGAGACCACATCGAGCTCCAACTGGGAGTATCCCGCACGTTTGGCGCACACGATGCAGGCGCGCACGAGGGCGCGGCCGATTCCGAGACCCCAATACTCCTTGGCAATGCTGATGCCGAACTCGGCGCGATGCCTGACCTTCTCCTTGCCTGCATCGATGGCGCTGATTCCTGCGGATCCCACAACCGCTCCATCGACTTCGGCGAACATCTCGATCTCCCGCGGACTTGCAGTCCGCTCCTCGAGGTACTTGGCTTCCTCCTCGGCGACGAGGACCTTCTCGTCGGGATAGGTGAGCAGGAAGTCGGTCTCGCTATG
>CAMZCV010000053.1 GCA_947305035.1 uncultured Coriobacteriales bacterium
ATGCCGATCGCTGCATCGCGGTCGACGAGAACGGCCACGTGGTCGACGGAGACCTGATCCTCTACGTGTGCGGCCGCTATATGGCCAAGTACGGACGCCTCGTCAAGGACACCATCGTCCCCACGGTCATGACCAACTTCGGCCTCATCAAGGCCCTCGAGGAAGTGGGCATCAAGGCGGTCGCCACCGACGTGGGCGATAAGTACGTCTACGCCTGCATGCGCGAGAACGGCTACACGCTGGGCGGCGAGCAGTCCGGCCACATCATCTTCGGCGACCTCGAGACCACGGGCGACGGCATCATGACCAGCCTGCGCGTGATGGAGGCCGTGCGTGTGGAGAAGGAGACCCTCTCCACCCTCACCCGCCCGGTCAGGCTGTACCCCCAGAAGCTCGTGAACGTGCCCGTCATCGACAAGAAGGTCGCCATGCAGGCTCCCGAGGTGCTCGCGGCTGTCAAGGCAGCCAACGACGCGCTCGAGGGCACGGGTCGCGTGTTCGTGCGCGCGAGCGGAACCGAGAATCTTGTGCGTGTGCTCACCGAGGCACCGGACATGGACACCTGCATCACCGCGGCGCTTCCGGTGCTCGAGGCGCTCAAGCCGTATCAGATCGACGAATCGTAAGGGGCCTCCCATGTGCGGCATCGTAGGATACACCGGCAAGAACCAAGCTGCCCCCTTCCTCCTGAAGGGCCTCCAGACGCTCGAGTACCGCGGATACGACTCCGCCGGCATCGAGGTCCTCTCGCCCGACGGCGCCCTCCACGGCGTGAAGTGCGCCGGACGCGTGGCCGCGCTCATCGAGCGCTGCAAGACGGCCAACCCCGTGGGCACCTCGGGCATCGCCCACACGCGCTGGGCAACCCACGGCGCGCCCACCGATCGCAATGCCCACCCGCATCGCGACTGCTCGGGCCGCATCGCCATCGTGCATAACGGCATCATCGAGAACTTCCGCGACCTCAGGGTCCAGCTCATGGCCTCCGGTCACGAGTTCGCGTCCGAAACCGACACCGAGGTCATCGCGCACCTTATCGAGGAAGCATGGAACGGCCCCTGCAAGGGCAATCTCGTTGCCGCCCTGCGCAACGCCTGCTCGCGCCTCGAAGGCTCCTGGGCCATCGCCTGCATCTGCGCCGACGCGCCCAACACCCTCGCCGTCGCCCGCAAGGGCTCGCCGCTCGTCGTGGCCTCCACCGCCGACGGTGCCTACGCCGCATCCGACGTCATGCCACTGGCGAGCATCACAAGCCACGTCACGCAGCTCGCCAACAACCAGTACGCCCTGCTCGAGCAGGACGGCACCATCACCGTGTTCGACGAGTCCGGCGATGTGGTGCGCAACCCCTCCACCATCGATATCGACTGGGATGCCTCCGCGGCAACGCTGGGCGGCTACGCCGACTTCATGGAGAAGGAGATCGCCGAGCAGCCCGAGGCGCTCGAGCGCCTGCTCCACGACCGTCTGGGGGATCAGGGCATCAAGCTCGACGAGCTGCGCATGTCTCCTGAGGAGCTCGCAGCCATCGACCGCGTGTTCCTCATCGCCTGCGGCACGTCGAGCCACGTGTGCCAGATCGCCCGCACCATGATCGAGAGCTGGGCCAAGATCCCCGTAACCTGGGCCTATGCGTCGGAGTTCAACTACGAGCCCGAGGTGCTCGTCACCCCCAACACCCTCTGCGTCATCGTCACGCAGTCGGGCGAGACGGCCGACACGCTTGCCGCCGCGCGCCGCATGAAGGCGCTCGGCTGCCATGTGTTCGCGGTGACCAACGTGCTCGGCTCCACGGCGGCGCGCGAGGCCGATGGCGTGCTCTACGTGCAGGCTGGCCCTGAGGTGTGCGTCGCTTCCACCAAGGCCTACACCGCGCAGCTCGTCGCGTGCGCGCTGCTCGCCCTCGTGCTCGCCCGCGCCAACGGCAACATGGACCAGAATGGCGTGGCGCGCCACTACCACGACCTCAACCTCCTGCCCGATGCCATCCGCGAGGTCTTCCGCCGCAGCTGGCAGGACAAGCAGGCATCGCAGCTCTTCCGCCGCCACGATTCATCCCTGTATCTGGGGCGCGGCGTCAACGCCACCACGGCGCTCGAGGGCGCGCTCAAGATCAAGGAGATCAGCTACCTGCATGCCGAGGGCTATCCGGCGGGCGAGATGAAGCACGGCCCCATCGCGCTTATCGAGTCGGGATTCCCCGTGGTCACCATCGTTCCCGCCGATCGCTGGCACGATAAGACCGTCTCCAACATCCAGGAGTGCATCGCCCGCGGCGCCCGCGTAATCGCGGTTGCCACCGACGGCGACGAGGGCGTCGCCGCGCAGGTCGAGCATGTGCTCTGGATCCCGCCGCTGCCCGACGAGCTGCTCGTGCCGGTGGTTGCCATCGTGCACCTGCAGATTCTCGCGCGCTACGTGGCGCTCGCCCGCGGCCGCGATGTGGATAAGCCCCGCAACCTCGCGAAATCCGTCACGGTGGAGTAGCTATGGCGCTTGCAGGAATCGGTGTGGATATGCTCGAGATCGCGCGCATGCAGCACGCGCTCGACACCAACCCGCACTTCATCGAGCGCGTCTTCACGCCCGAGGAACGCGCCTACTGCGATCGCTGTGCCCGTCCCGCCGAGCACTATGCCGCTCGATTCGCCGCCCATGAGGCCATCCTCAAGGCTTTGGGCTGCGGGTTCGGCAACGGCGTGGGCTTGCTCGACGCATCGGTGGGCCGCACCGAGAACGGCCGGCCCATTGCAATCCTCAAGGGCCGCGCTGCTGAGATCGCCGCCGAGCAGGGCGTGCGCGAGATCGCGCTCTCGCTCTCCCACACCCATGATGTGGCCGTGGCCAACGCCGTGTGCGTCACCGACGAGGTTCGGCCAACTCAAAACGATAAGCCCGACGCCGCAGCAGAGCTCGCAGCGTCGTTCAAGCAGGCTCGTTCGGTCATCGACGAGCTCGAACGCTTGCAGAACAGCCTCATCACACAGGAAACCCAAATGTCGCAGGAGGTCTAGCCATGCAGCCCGTTCTCAACGTTGAAGATGTCAAGCGCGTCGAAGTGGCCCTCACGAGGGTTGGCGTGAGCCTTTCCGAGCTCATGCACCGCGCAGGATACGCAGCCGCGAGCGAGGTGCTCGCAATGTCCGAAACCGGAACGGTCGTCGTGCTCGTGGGAACGGGCAACAACGGCGGCGACGGATGGGTTGCCGCCGAGATCCTCAAGTCGAAGGGCCGTGCCGTCCAGGTTGTCACCCCCGTCGCCCCCGTCGACCTGCAGGGCGATCTCGCCCGCATGGTCGCTCAGGCCGCCGATTCCGCCGGCGTGCCCATCATCGTGGGACCGTCCCGTGCTGAGCTCGAGGCGCTGCTCGGCAAGACCGATGTGGTGCTCGACTGCATGCTTGGCACGGGTTTTGCCGGCGCACCGCGCGCCCCGTTCGACATCTGGATCGAGTGCCTCAACGACTCCGGCGCCCGCGTGGTTTCCGTCGACGTGCCGAGCGGCCTGTCGGCCCAAACCGGCCAGGCGCCCGGCGCCTGCGTGGTTGCCGACCTCACCATCACCATGCTCGCCCTCAAGCCCGGCCTGCTCGCCGATCGCGGCCGTGACGTGTGCGGATCCATCGTCGTCGCCCCGCTTGCCGAGCAGACCGAGCAGCTGCTGATCGATGCCGATCCCGTTGCTTGGCGCGCGGAACTCGAGGACTACCTCGACGTGCTCATCGAGTCCAGCGCAGCCGTCGATAAGTTCACACGCGGCTCGGTGCTCGTGGTGGGCGGGTCGAACCGCTTCCCCGGCGCCCCCATCATGGCGGCGAAGGCCGCTGCCCGTGCCGGCGCGGGCTATGTAACCCTCGCGGTGCCCGAATCCATCGCGCCGCTCGTGCAGACGCAGGTGCTCGAGATCCCCGTGGTGGGACTGCCCTGCGATGCGGACGGCATCTTCACCGAAGCCGCCGCCGAGCGCGTTGCCCGCATGGCTGAGGCCAACACGGCAACGCTGGTGGGTCCGGGCATGCGCGTGAGCGCGGGTACCGTTGCCGTGGTCACATCGCTCATCAGCTCCAATGCGCCGCTCGTCATCGACGCGGACGGTCTGAACAGCCTTGCCCGCAGCACCGCAGGGCAGCTCGACGACTATCCCGAGCTCCTTCGCCGCATCCAGCCGCTCGTGCTCACGCCCCATCAGCGCGAGCTCGCGCGCCTCGTGGGCGTGGAGGATGTTCCCAGCTCGCTTGCGGAGCAGCTCGAGGATGCACGCCGCATCATCTGGGCTATCGGCGGATCCGAGTTCGCCATCGTCGCGAAGGGCTCTGCAACGGGCTGCGTGGGCGTCGAGCGCGCCATCCTGCCCAAACCCGGCCCCGCAGCCCTGGCAACGGCAGGTTCGGGAGACGTGCTGGGCGGCGTCATCGCATCGCTTATCGCCCAGAGGGGCGGAGCCGTGGACGACCTGCCCCTGCTCTGCTCCCTGGCCTGCGAGATCCACGGGTATGCGGGTTCCATCGCTGCAGAGCGCTTCGGGTCGCGCGGCGTGATGGCCACCGACATCATAGATGTCCTCGGCATCGCAGCGGATACCATCGACGAGCATTGCTTCTTTCCCGAGGCAATGATGCAGAACGAAGAGTAGACAGGCAAGGAAATACGTGATGATAGCAAAGTCGGTTGTTCCCCATACAAGGTGGGCGTGGGTCGAGATCGATCTCGCTGCGCTGCGCCGCAATACACATGCGTTCAAGGCGCTTCTCCCGCGCGGTGTGAGGCTCATGGCGGTCGTGAAGGCCGATGCGTACGGCCATGGTGCTGTTCCCTGCGCCAAAACCATGCTCGCCTCCGGTGCCGACCAGTTGGCCGTCTCCACGGTTGATGAGGGCGTCGAGCTGCGCGAAAACGGCATCACGGCACCCATCCTCATCCTTTCCGAGCCGCCCATGGAGAGCATCGACGTGCTCGTGGAGTACGACATCATGCCGTCGGTGTTCACGGGCGACTTCGCGCTTGCCTTCGGCGAGGCCTCCGCGGCGGCCGGCAAGGTCGGCCGCTACCATCTTGCCATCGATACGGGCATGACGCGCACCGGCATCCGCTGGGATGAGGTCGTCGACCTGCGCGCCTACATCGACTTCCACCGCGGGCTCGAGTGTGCGGGCACCTTCACGCACTTCGCCACGGCCGACATGACGTCCGATTGGGACTTCACGCTGCAGCTCAAGCGCTTCAACAGCGCGGTGGAGGCGCTTCGCGAGGCGGGCTTCGACCCGGGCATCGTGCACTGCGACAACACGCCCGGAACCATCCTGCATCCCGAGTGCCACTACGACATGGTGCGCGTGGGCATCGGCCTCTACGGCCTGCATCCCGCCTTCACCACCATTCCGCATATCGATCTCGAGCCCGTGATGAGCGTGCGCGCCAAGGTGACGCGTGTGGTGTGGCCCGAGGTGGGCGACGGTGTGAGCTACGGCATGCACTTCCGCGTGCCGCGCCGCAACATCCAGATCGCCACCATTCCCGTGGGCTATGCCGACGGCCTCTCGCGCGTTCTTTCGGGCAACATGCCCGTGCTGGTCAAGGGCATGCGCTGCCGTCAGGTGGGCAACATCTGCATGGACCAGTGCATGTTCGCCGTCGACGTGAACAACGCCCGCGCCTATCGTCCCGTCTCGGGCATCGATGTGGGCGACGTGGTGACCATCATGGGTTCCGATGGCGACGATGCCATCACGGCCGACGAGATCGCCGAGCTTCGCGGAACCATCAACTACGAGGTTGTGTGCGACTTCGGCCTGCGCCTCGAGAAGGTCTACGTGTAACCTGTCAAAGGGACAGGTTTCCTGACAGGATTTCGACCCGTCCGGAGGAGAGTTCCATGAGCACGCTGCAGATACCCGGACATCCCAAGCCGCGTCCGCGCGAGGTCACCCTCGATGAGGTGCGCGCGGTGTGCGGCGATTGCCATCTGTGCCCGCTGGGCGAAACCCGCACCAATCTTGTTTTCGGCGTGGGCAACCCGCATGCGCGCGTCATGTTCGTGGGCGAGGGCCCGGGGCGCAATGAGGACCTGCAGGGCGAGCCGTTCGTCGGCGCCGCAGGTCAGAAGCTCAATGGGTTGCTCGCCGAGGCGGGCCTGCGCCGCGAGGACATCTACATCGCCAACGTGGTGAAGTGCCGCCCGCCCGGAAACCGCAACCCCAAGCCCGAAGAGATCGAGGCGTGTGCGCCCTTCCTGCGCGAGCAGATCCGCAGCATCTGGCCGGATGTGATCGTGTGCCTGGGCAACTTCGCCACGCAGTTCATCCTGAAGACCGAGCTGGGCGTGACCAAGCTGCGCGGGCGCTTCCACCAAACGGGCCACTTCATGGTGATGCCCACGTTCCATCCCGCAGCTACCATCTACCACCCCGACTGGTTCGAGGATCTGCGCGCCGACATGCAGATGCTCGGCGCATGGCTTGCCGAGCACCCGGCGGGGGAGTGATTGGCGTGCGGTACATCTCGCATTCCACCGAGGAGACCATCGCGATCGGCGAGGAGCTGGGCAGGAGCCTCGTTCCCGGAGACGTGCTTATCCTCACGGGAGATCTCGGTGCTGGGAAGACGCAGCTCACCAAGGGCATCGCGCGTGCGCTGGGCGTGGCCGACGACGTGACGAGCCCCACGTTCACCATCCAGATGGTCTATCCAGGGCGCGACATGGACCTCAACCATTTCGACCTGTACCGCTTGGAGCGTGCGGACCAGCTTGAGGACACGGGCATCTTCGACGTGCTGGGCGCCGACGGCGTGTGC
>CAMZCV010000054.1 GCA_947305035.1 uncultured Coriobacteriales bacterium
CCGAGAGCTCGCCGGCGAGCGCCTTGAGCGTGGGCTTGAGGAACAGGGCGCCCAGAGCTGCGCGCTTGGACGAGGCGACGCCCTCCTTGATGCGCGACACGATGAACTTCGCCGTTCCCTCGAGGGTCTTGAGCGCGATGTTCGCGGTGAATCCGTCGGAAACGATCACGTCGTACGACCCGTTGAGGATATCGGTTCCCTCGGCGTTGCCCACGAAGTTGATGGTGTCGTCGGCTGCGAGCGCCGCATGGTATGCGAGCGCCATCTCGGAGCCCTTGGTCTCCTCGGAACCGTTGCAGAGCAGCGCAACGGTGGGATTGTGGGTGCCCACGGCGACGCGCGAGTATGCGGAGCCCATATGGGCGAACTGGACGATGGCCTCGGGCTTGACGTCGGCGTTTGCGCCGAGGTCGAGCAGGACCGTCTTATGGCCCTTGAGACCGGGGAGCGGGAGCGAGAGCGCCGGGCGCTTGATGCCCTTGATGCGGCCGACGCCGAAGGTTGCAGCGGTGAGCACGGCACCCGTGGAGCCTGCGGAGAAGAGGCCCTGCGCGCGACCGTCGGAGACCGCCTTGCATGCCATGACGATGCTCGAGTCTTTCTTGTGGCGCACGGCGTTGGCGGGGTGCTCGTCCATGTGGATCACACTGGAGGAGACGAGCGCCGTGGCGCGGTCATGCGACTCGCAGAAGGGCGTGACCACGTCATCGTCGCCCACGACGAGCAGCTCGAGGTCGGAATCCTGCTCGAGCGCCTCGGCGAGGCCGGGCAGGAGCTCGCGGGGATCTCGGTCGCTTCCCATAACATCGACGCAGATCGTGGTCATGTCTCACTCCCTAGAACGGTGGCTCTTATGAAAACCGACCCCGGAGGGTCGGTGCAAGGTGCTTGCTTGGAACGTGCACTACTCGGTAACGATGACCTCGCGGTCCTTGTAGAAACCGCAATTGGGGCACACGTGGTGCGGGAGCTTGGGAGCGCCGCACTGCGGGCAGACGGAGCGGCTGGGAGCAGCGAGCTTGCTGTTAGCCGAACGACGGGTGTGGGTGGCTCCGCGGCCCTTCTTTTGCTTGGGAACTGCCATCTTAGAACCTCTCTTGACTCTCACGCCCGCTTGCGGGCGAACTTGCCTATCAATCGCACAATCGGATACTATACCACGCCCGCCGCGTTAAAGCAGCAGAAACCATAGGATTTATGTGGAAGAATCCTCACTATCCCCAAGATCGAGCGTTGCCAGGACCGCGAACGGATTGGATGACGCGCGACGCTTGGCGATGAGCTCGGCGTGGCCGCAGTCATGCTCGTTGAGGTTCTCACCGCAGACCGGGCAGAGGCCCTTGCAATCTTCGCGGCAGAGCACCACGAACGGCGTCTCCATCAGGAGCGACGGGAGGAGCGCCTCGGCGAGGTCGATGGTGTTGTCGGGTGCGACAAGGCCGTAGTCGAGCTCGTCATCGTCGTCGATGACCTGCTGCTCGGGCTCCTCGAAGAGGTAGTACTCGTCCACCTCGGCGGAGATATCCATGTGTGCGGGCTCGAGGCAGCGGTCGCAGGTGCCCACGACGTGGGCGCGCAGCATGCCGGTGACGAGGATGCCCTCGCCGGCGTTGGTGAGCACGAGATCGAAGTCGATGCCGGAAGGCAGCTCGACGTCGTGCCCGCCGAGGCTGTAGGACTCCTCATCGGCATGGCCGGAGAACGGCAGGGTATCCCCCGCCTCTCCGAGCCGCTCATCGAGTGCGAACGGGAACGGTTTCACCGAGCGACCTACCAGGGTACGTTGTTGGACGTGTTGCGCGGACCGGAGTTCTCGTCGAGCGTCTGGCGCACGCGGGATACCGAGCCGGTGAGCGACTTGAGGTTGTCCTCGAGGTGCGCGAGCACGGTGTCGGCGTACTCCTCGGCGTTGTAGCGGGTGTCGCGCTCGTACTGCGCGGCCTGGTCGCGGATGGCCTCGGCCTGCTGCTGGGCGAGACGCACGATCTCCTGGTCGCCCGCGAGAATCATGGCCTGCTGCTGGGCATCGGCGATGATGGAGTCGGCCTGCTGCTGGGCGCGCACGATGGTCTCGTGCTCCTCCTTGACGATGCGCCTCGCATCGGCGAACTCCTGTGGGAAGACGCGGCGGATCTCATCGAGGATCTCGTAGACATCCTGCGCGTCGACGATCTTCTTTGCGCCGCCGCCCGTGAGCGGGGACCTGGCCTCGGTAATCATCTGCTCGAGCTCGTCGACCAAGCTCTCGATCTCCTCGCCTGGCTGCATGCAGGGCTCCTTTCGATTCATGCCTGCATGCACATGCGCATACAGGGCTGTTAGCCATAGTTAGGGATATGTTAGCAGAACTCTTGTTGCACGGGAGTCGCAGCCCCGAAAGGAGTTCAAGACCTCCCGAATCGGCTGATGAGGCGCTTCTCGACGCTGGAGGGCACGAGGAACGAGACGTCGCGGCCCAGCGAGGCGAGCTCGCGCACGATGGATGACGAGATGTAGCCGAAGTCGCGGCTGCCCATGACGAAGACCGACTCGATGTCGGGGGCCATGAGGTGGTTGAGGTCTGCCTGCTGGAGCTCGTACTCGAAGTCGGTGGTGGCGCGCAGGCCCTTCACGACGGCTCCGGCACCGATCTCGTGGCAGAGATCGACGAGCAGGCCTTCGAACCCCACGACCTGGGTGCTTGCAGGCGCCCCGACCTCCGCGAGAGCCTCCTTCACCATGGCGACGCGCTCATCGAGCGAGAACACCGGACCCGTGCCGTTCTTGCCGTAGCTCGCCGCCACGGCAACCGTGACGCGGTCGAACAGGCGGCAGCTGCGCTGGATCACGTCGATGTGCCCGAGGGTCACCGGGTCGAAGGTGCCGGGAACGCACACGTGGTTGACCTGCTCAAGCTGCATCTGCTGCTCCAATCCGGTAGTAATCGATCGCCGTCTCCCCCAGCTTCTTGGTGCGCTCGGGAATGAGCCGCGCGCTGTCGAGCGGCGGTGCGGAGGCGGCCCGCTCATATACGACGATACCATCATCTGCGATGCATCCGGTCGAGAGAAGCGCGTCGACGAGGCGCGACACCTCCTGGGCGGGCATGGCATAGGGCGGGTCGAGGAAGACGAGGTCGAAGATGTCGCCTCTTCCCGCGAAGGATTCCGCGGCTTTGAACGCGTCGGCGCACATGACCGAGAACGACCCGGGACGTGCGGAGAGGCTCGAGAGGTTCTTGGAGACGGTGCGCGCCGCCTGCCTGCCCGCGTCGACGAAGGTGCAGCTCTCTGCACCGCGTGAGAGCATCTCTATGCCGAAGGCGCCGGAGCCCGCGAACGCATCGAGCACGCGCACGCCCTCGAGGGAGAGGTCGAAGAACGAGAGCACCGACGATGCGATGGATTCGCGCACGCGGTCGGTGGTGGGACGCGTGTCGCGTCCATTGGGGGCGTCGAGGGACCTCCCTTTCCAGATGCCTCCGATAACCCTCATGACCGCTCCGTCTCGTCGAAGTAGACGGAGAAGCGGCTGCGCACTTCCTGCGCCAACGGCCGATGCAGGGCGGACTCGAGCGCGGGGTCCTCCTCCGCGATTGCGCGTGCGTCGGCGTGGGCGGCCTCGATGAGGTCGAGGTCGGTGGCGAGGTCGGAGATCGAGAGGGTGACGCCGCCGCTCTGGCGGTATCCCAGCACCTCGCCCTCGTGGCGCAGCTTGAGATCGAGCTCGGCGAGCTCGAAGCCATCGGAGGTGCGCTCGAGCGCCGAGAGGCGCGTGCGGGCGGTGGAGCCCTCGCGTGCGGCGCTCGCCAGATACACCGTGCCGGGATGCTTGCCGCGCCCCACGCGGCCGCGGAGCTGGTGCAGGGTTGCCAGGCCGAATCGGTCGGCATTGTAGATGAGCATGACGGTGGCGTTGGGCACGTCCACGCCCACCTCGACCACCGTCGTCGAGACGAGCACGTCGATCTCACCCGAGCGGAACCGCGTCATCACATCGTCCTTCTCGGCAGCCGACATGCGTCCGTTGAGGAGCTCCACGTTGAAGTTGGGGAAGACGGAGCGCACGAGGTCGTCGCGGGTGGACACGGCGGCATGGAGGCTTTCCTGGGTGACGGCGCCCTCCACCACGTCGTCGAGCTCTGCCCCATCGTCGCCGGCGTCGATGAGCGGGCAGATCACGTAGGCCTGGCGCCCCTGGTCCACCGCCTCGCGGATGGCCTCGTAGGCGATGTCGAGGTTCTCGGGCGTCACGACCTTGGTGGTGATGCCGGCTCCCGCAACCGGGCGCTTGCGGATGCGCGAGACGTCCACGTCGCCGTACAGCGTGAGGGCGAGCGTGCGCGGGATGGGCGTTGCGGTCATGGTGAGGAGATCGGCTCCCGCGCCCTTGCTCCTGAGGCCGGCGCGCTGGTTGACACCGAAGCGGTGCTGCTCGTCGATGACGACGAGCGAGAGCTCCGCAAAGGCGATGTCGTCGGAGAGGACTGCCGTCGTGCCGAAGACGACGCTTATCTCCCCCGCCGCTATGCGGGCGGCAGCCGCGGCGCGCTCCGAGGCGGGCGTGGCTCCGGTGATGAGCGCCCACGGCACCCGGGCGGCGTCGAGGAGCGGGCCCACCTTCTCGGCATACTGGCGCGCGAGCACGGAGGTGGGCGCCATGACGGCGGCCTGGCTGTGCGAATCGGCAACGGCGGCGAGCGCCACGGCGCAGACAGCGGTCTTGCCCGTGCCCACGTCGCCCAGAAGCAGGCGGTTCATGATGCGCGGGGAGGCCATGTCGGCGAGGATGTCGGAAACGGCGGCTTCCTGCTCGTCGGTGAGCGAGAAGGGAAGCGCGGCGCGCAGGGCGGCCACGTGCGGCCCCGCGATGGTGTGGCGATGGGGCTCATGGGACCCCAGGTCGATGCGCTGCCGCGTGAGCAGGGCAAGCTGGAGGCAGAGGAGCTCGTCGTAGGCAAGGCGCCTGCGGGCGGTCTGGGCGCTCTCGACGGTTGAGGGGAAATGGATCTCGCGCAGAGCGCGCGCAAGCGTCATGAAGCCGTGGCGCGCGACGAGGCTCGCAGGCAGGAAGTCGCACATGTCGCCCACGTCGGCGAGCGCGGCGGACATGATGCGGCGCATCCATGACGCGGTGATGCCCTCGCCCACCGGATGGACGGGCAGTACGCGCGCATAGCCCGAAGAACCCCCGGAGCCCTCGAGCTGCTCGAGGAAAGGGGCCTTCATCTGCTTGAATCCCTTGTAGAAGAGCACCTCGCCCGAAAGGGCGATCACGTCGCCCTTATGGAGCTGCTGGAAGAGCCACGGCTGGCGGAAGAAGGTGGCCGAGAGCGTGCCCGTCTCGTCGAAGAGGTCGACGGTGACGATGTTCATGCGCGGACGCGGCTGGCGCTGGGTCACCCTGTCGATGGTGCCCACCACGGTGACCGTGCTCCCCACGTTGGCGAGGCCGATCTTGGTGGTGCGGGTGAAATCGAGGTAGCGGCGCGGCACGTGCAGGAGCAGATCGCGCACGCGGAGGATGCCCAGACGGTCGAGGGCCTCGCCACGCGACCCCGACACATAGCGGAGCCGCCGTACGCTGTCGGAGAACGAGCAGGTACGGCTCAGACGCTCGCCTGCATCGGGGATGCTGAGGCCACCGCCCACGGCGCCCCCGCCCTACTCGATGGAGAAGATAACCGGGTAGAGGGGCTGCTCGCCGCGATGCGGGTCGATGTCGAGGTCGGGGAACGTGTCCTCGATACGCTCGACGAGCTCGTCGAACGCGTCATCGGACATGTCCTCGCCCGCGAGGATGGTGAGCGTGTCGCCCTCATCCCCGTCCATCATCTTGGCGATGAGGTCGAGGGTGACCTGCTCGACGGAGGAGCCCACAACGAGGATGTCGTCGCCCTGGATGCCCATGATGTCGCCGGCGTGGATGGGGCTGCCATCTGCGGCGGAGGAATCGCGCACGGCATGGGTGACCTCGCCGTCGCGCACGCCCTCGAGCGCCTCGGCCATCGCCTCGGCGTTGTCGGCAGCGGAAGCCTCGGGGTCGACCACGAAGAGCGCGGAGAAGGCCTGCGGCACGGACTTGGTGGGCACCACGAAGACCTTGCAGGAGTCGCACGCGGATGCGGCTGCCTCTGCGGCCATGCGGATGTTGGAGTTGTTGGGCAGCACGATGACGCTCTTGGCGCCGACCTTCTCGACGGCGGCGAGGATGTCGGCCGTGGAGGGGTTCATGGTCTGGCCGCCCGAGACGATGACGTCGACGCCCAGGGACTTGAGGATCTCGGCCTGGCCGCTGCCGGCGGCGACGGCGACGAAGCCCAGCTCCTTCTCCTCGCGGACGGGCTCGGGCTCAGGCTCGGGCTCGGAGGCCTCGGCGGCGCGCTTGTCGGCGGCGATCTTGGCGGTGCGGTCCTTGGCCTCGAGGTCCATGTTGTGGATGAAGACCTCGAAGATCTGGCCACGGTGGATCATGTGGCGCAGGACGTAGTCGGGACGGTTGGTGTGGACGTGGATCTTGAAGTCGGGGAAGGCGCCCACGAGCAGCTCGCAGTCGCCCAAGCTGGCGAGGTAGCGGAGGTTCTCATCCACGTCGAAGGACTCGTCGGCAGCGTGGAAGAGGAACTCGGTGCAGTAGCGGTACTCGGAGCCCTCCCAGTCGTCGTTGAGCTCGATGGCGACGACGTTGGCAACCTGAGCCTTGGCATCCTCTGCGGAGACCGGCTCGATCGTGGGATTGAAGTCGCGGAG
>CAMZCV010000055.1 GCA_947305035.1 uncultured Coriobacteriales bacterium
ACCTGGGCCTGGCGCACGACCCGCTCTCCACGCAGGTCATCTCCCGCGACCACCACGCCTACCTCGCCGGCGTGCTCGCCACCTGCGCCGCCACCTGCGAGCGCATCGCCACCGAGATGCGCGCCCTGCAGAAGACCGACACCCTCGAGGCCGAGGAGCCGTTCCGCAAGGGCCAGAAGGGCTCCAGCGCCATGCCCCATAAGCGCAACCCCATCACCTGCGAGAAGATCTGCGGACTCGCGCGCGTGGTCAAGGCCAACGCGCAGGTGGCCTTCGACAACGTGGCCCTGTGGCACGAGCGCGACATCAGCCACTCGTCGGCGGAGCGCGTCGCGCAGGCCGACAGCTTCATCGCGCTCGACCACATGCTCGACAAGCTCCAGTTCCTGCTCGACGGCATGGTGCTCTATCCGGCGCAGATGCAGGCCAACCTCAACAAGACGCGTGGCATGCTCTTCTCGTCCAAGGTGCTGCTGGCGCTCGTCGACACGGGCATCACGCGCGAGGACGCCTACAAGGTGGTGCAGTCCAACGCGATGGCCGTGTGGGCCGACATCCAGCAGGGCATCGCAGGCCCTACGTTCCGCGAGCGCCTCGAGGCCGATCCCGCCTGCACGCTCAGCGCGGAGCAGCTCGACGCCATCTTCGACCCGCGCAGCTTCCTCACGCGTTCGGGTATCATGTTCGAGCGCCTCGAAGCCCTCTCGTTCGACTAAACCAGCCCCGGAAAAGGAGAGGCAACCATGATCGAGATCAACTACCGGCCACGCGGCGTGTGCTCGCAGCTCATCTACGTGGCGCTTGACGATTCGGGCAAGACCATCGAGGACGTCGCGTTCCTCGGGGGATGCGCGGGCAACCTCCTCGCCATCTCCAAGCTCGTGAAGGGGCGCTCGGTGGACGAGACCATCGAGCTGCTCGCGGGCAACCCCTGCGGGCCGCGCCCCACGTCCTGCGCCGACCAGCTCACGAAGGCGCTGCAGACGGCCAAGTCGATGGCACACGAGGCCTAGCATGCCGTTTCCCTGGATCACACGACGCTCGTTCCTCAAGGGTTCCGCCGTTGCCGGCGTTGCCGCGGCTGCGGTGACGCTGCTCCCCGGATGCACCAACACCGCCTCGGACACGCCCGAGACGCCCGATCCCACGGTCATCCCCTCCGAGGACGGCGTCGATGCGCTCGAGACCTTCGAGTACAAGGAGCTCGAGGAGCTCGGCTTCGAGTACCTGAACTCCTATGACCTGCCGCTCGGCACGGTGCTCCTCCCCGGCGAGGGCAACTGGATCCCCGTCCTGTCCACCGGGTCGTCCGCCATGCCCATGGTCAAGGGCGCGGTGTTCTCCGCTGCTTCGGGTGAGCTCTACGACGTTGTGACGCAGCCGTTCACGGTGTCGCCCACCAACGTCATATACGACGTGCGCTGCAGCGATGACGCCTACGCATGGGTCGAGCTCGACATGATCACCCGCGCTTGGTCGCTGTACGGCTCGCGCTTCGAAGATGGCGAGCTCACAGGCACCACGGTGCTTCTGGCACAGGGCGACAGCGACTGGGATCCCCCCGCGTTCTGCTGCGCGGGGAAGCGCGTGCTGTGGCAGGTCCAGCCCTCGCTCAATGGCAACAAGACTTCCGAGACCTCCTATGCGTATCTCTGGCACGTGGGCCGAAACGACGCCCAAGCCGTGGTTGAGTCGCACGGGCGCTTCGCCACCGCACCCATACCCAGCGGCCCCACCGTAACCCTCACCCCGCGCGTGCGCGGCGACGAGGGCCTGTTCTACGGCATCACGTGCTACTCGCTCAACGACGACCTCTCCACCACGATCGACCAGCTCGTCATGCCCGAGAGCGTGCGCCCCATGGCGGCGTCGCGCGTGGGCGACCGCTTCATGGTCTCGGTTGAGGCATCCTACGGCTCCGGCGGCCTGCTCGGCGAGATGGGCACCTTCATCGAGGGCAACAACGGCAAGTTCGTGTGCTTCTGGCGCGAGCCGGCCGAGGGCGCGTGCGGCAGCGGCGACATCTTCATCATCAAGAGCCGCTCGTCGTACTACACGCTCAACCTGCGCGACCGCACCTACAGCTTCCTCTCGGCCATCGACCGCTCGGTGGACTACGGCGAGTTCCCCGCGCGCGTGGGCGAGGCGGGAGACCTCTTCGTAACCTATGCAACTGTGAAGGATGAGAAGACGGGCTATCCGTCCAAGGTTATCGTCAGAACGTTTGCAATTCCGCAGGGGGCATAAAACCCTTCCAGTAGGGTAAACTATCAATAAGTATGCGCATGCAGCCTGGCTGCGCACCGTCCGTCTGCCGTTAAGGAGGCCGCCCATGGCTTCAGATGAGAAGAAGATCCTGCTGGTCGAAGACGAGAAGACCATCCGCGACGCCGTCGCCGCCTATCTCGAGCGCGAGAACTACATCGTGCGCGGCGTGGGCGATGGGCAGAGCGCCGTCGAGGAGTTCGAGAAGCACAGCTTCGACCTCGTCATCCTCGACCTCATGCTCCCCAAGCTCTCCGGCGAGCGCGTGTGCCGCTCCATCCGCGAAACCTCCAACGTGCCCATCATCATGCTCACCGCCAAGGGCGAGGTGGAAGACCGCATCATCGGCCTCGAGCTCGGTGCCGACGACTACCTCATCAAGCCCTTCTCGCCCCGCGAGCTCGTGGCCCGCGTCCGCGCGCTGCTGCGCCGCGCCCACACCGAGAGCGAGCCCGCCCTCGAGGTGCTCGACTTCGGCAACCTCGTGATCGACATCTCCGGCCACAAGGTCACGGTTGAGGGCAACGAGGTCGACCTCACCGCGTCCGAGTTCAAGCTGCTCACCACCCTCGCACGCTATCCGGGCCGCGTCTACACCCGCATGGAGCTGGTCGAGAAGGTCCTCGGCTACGACTTCGAGGGCTACGAGCGCACCATCGACAGCCACGTCAAGAACCTGCGCGCCAAGCTGGGCGACGACCCGCGCAACCCGCGCTGGCTCTACACCGTCCACGGCGTGGGCTACCGCTTCGAGGCTCCCGAGAAGCCGAGCGAGGCATAAGGGCAAGGCATCCGCGTGGCCACCCGCTTCTCCACAGATTCCGGTAACACTGCAGCGGAGACCGAGGAAATCTCGGCCTCCGCTCGTGGTTCATACAACACCATCAGGCGTGCGCCCAAGTCTGCGCTGCGCTATTCCACACGCATGACCATGTCGTTCGCCATGACGGCGGTCATGACGGCCGCCATTCTGGTGGCGGTGCTCGCCTTCGTGTGGGAGGGGCAGTTCCAGAGCTATACGCGCCACAACATGCAGCGCGTTGCCACCTCCACGGCAGAGGCGCTGTCGGCGCGCTATGCACAGGTGGGGGAGTGGACGCCCGAGGTCATCAACGGCGTTTCGGCTGCGTCGTCCCTCTCCGATGACATCGGCGTGCAGCTGGTCGACGCCGAAGGCAATATCCTCTACGACGACACGTGGGCCATTTCCTCGCGCTTGGCGGGGAAGCACGTCAATACCCTGCAGGGGCCGACTCCGTCCCAGGGTCAGGATTCCGCCTTCCCCTCAGGTCCCAGCTCGGTTCCCACGCATTCCGAGGTCTCGCTCATGCCCTCCGATGCGGACTCCATCGTGTCTGCGGACGTGGTTGATGCCGACGGCAATGTGGTGGGCACGGTGCGTCTGTGGGCGTTCGGCTCCGAGGAGCTGCTCACCAAGAGCGACGCCGCATTCCGCACCAATTCCTACCGGGCGATTGCGTGGGCGGCCATCGTGGCAATAGGCCTGGCGTGCCTCATCGGCGTGGCGGTGGCCAACGCGCTCACCAAGCCCATCAAGCGCATCACCTCCACGGCTGCGCAGATCCGCAATGGCGACCTCACCGCGCGCACGGGCCTTACCGGCGACGACGAGATCGGTCGTCTGGGCGAGACCTTCGACGAGATGGCCACCTCGCTCGAGCGCGA
The DNA here is from genome assembly GCA_947305035.1 of uncultured Coriobacteriales bacterium. Taxonomy (GTDB): domain Bacteria; phylum Actinomycetota; class Coriobacteriia; order Coriobacteriales; family Atopobiaceae; genus RUG721. The sequence goes on from CAMZCV010000055.1 coordinate 3,952, forward strand.
CATCAAGCTGGAGCACCGCCTCACCTCCGACGTGGCGCACGAGCTGCGCACCCCGCTCATGGCCATGCAGGCAACCGTCGAGGCCATGCAGGACGGCGTGCTGCCCGCCGACGACGAGCACTTCGAGACGGTGGCCACCGAGGTGCGCCGCCTCTCCAAGCTGGTCGACGCCATGCTGCATCTCTCGCGCATCGAGAACGGCACCAACAAGATCGAGACCGAGCGCACCGACCTGGTGTACATGGTGTCGAGCCTCGTTTCCGCGCAGCATCAGCTCTTCCACGAGAAGGGCCTCCACCTGCGCTTCTCCGATGAGACCCCCGACGGCATCCTCTTCGCAGACGTCAATCCCGACATGATCAGCGAGGCCATCGTCAACCTGCTGTCCAACGCCATGCGCTACACCAAGCCCGACGGCTGGGTGGTCGTGACGGTGGCGCAGGAGCGCCAGGACGCGCTCATCTCGGTCAAGGATACGGGCATCGGCATCGCCAAGGAGGACATCCCGCGCACGTTCTCGCGCTTCTGGCGCTCCGATGTCAGCCGCGAGATGGAGTCGGGCGGTTTGGGCGTGGGCCTCTCGCTCACCAAGGAGATCGTCGACCGCCACAACGGCAACATCTCGGTGGAGTCCGAGCTGGGGAAGGGCACCACGTTCACCCTGCGCATCCCCATCAACCGCAAGAAGCCGCGCGAGAAGCGCGAACGCGACCGCGAGAAGTAGACAATTGCGGCGGATGCGTTAACTGCCCCGCTTCTCCAAGCGCATTCACTGCCCACAACACGAGCGATTGCCTGACGCATGCATGAATGGGCATGATTATTCGTCAATTTGAATATCGTTTTGCGGGCTAGATTCCCTTTCTCGGACTGGTTGCGCTATTTGCGACACATTCTCGCGATTATATGTCGCAAACAGCGCAACCAGTCCGATGGGAGCTCCAAAAAAAGAGGCTGAGTTGCCTCCAAGACTGCATAACCACCGTATCCATCGGTGCGAGATACTTCATCAAGCAAACTGTCCGCACGTAACGTGCGCCATACTCTATAATCAATCTGTTGTGTCAGTTTCCATCCCCATGGGAGCGTGCATCGTGGCCACTGAAGAACTCCGTCCCGACAGCCGCGGCAAGGTCCGCGATATCTACGATTGCGGCGACAGCCTGCTGCTCGTCGTTTCCGACCGCATCTCCGCGTTCGACTACATCCTGCCCGACGAGATCCCCTACAAGGGCGAGATCCTCACGCGCATCTCGGAGTTCTGGTTCAAGCGTTTCGCGGACCTCATCCCCAACCACATGATCTCGACCGACGTGGCCGACTTCCCCGAGCGCTTCGCACCGTATGCCGAGTACCTCACCGGCCGCTCGATGCTGGTCAAGAAGGCGCAGACCCTGCCCGTCGAGTGCATCGTGCGCGGCTACCTCACCGGCAGCGGCAAGAAGACCTACGACGCCAACGGCACCGTGTGCGGCATCAAGCTGCCCGAGGGTCTTGTCGAGGCATCGCAGATTCCCGAGCCCATCTTCACGCCGTCCACCAAGGCAGAGCTCGGCCTGCACGACGAGAACATCAGCTTCGAGCGCATGGTCGAGATCGTGGGTCCCGAGGTTGGCGCCAAGCTGCGCGATGCGTCGCTCGCCATCTACACCGCGGCGGCCGAATATGCCCGCACGCAGGGCGTCATTATCGCCGACACCAAGTTTGAGTTCGGCCTTGTCGATGGCCAGCTCACCCTCATCGACGAGTGCCTCACGCCCGACTCCAGCCGCTTCTGGCCTGCCGACGAGTACGAAACCGGCAAGACGCAGCCCAGCTACGACAAGCAGTACGTGCGCAACTGGCTGCTCGCCAACTGGGATATGACCGGCGAGCCGCCGCACCTGCCCGCAGAGGTTATCGAGGGTACGTCCAAGCGCTATCAGGAAGCGTTCGAGATCATCACCGGCGAGAAGTTCGTCCCCAAGAAGGAGCTGTAAAGCATGTCACTCCGCGACACCATCGAGGGAGCCCGCAGCGAGGTTACCCAGGGAAGCAATCCCAAGAACGACGCCGAGGTTGCTGCCACCAAGAAGGGCTCATCCAGGAAGTCCTCTGCAAACGCCAAGCCCGTCCGCGAGAAGGCAGCATCTGTTCGCACCGTCAGCAAGAACAGCAAGAAGGCCGCTGCGCTGAGCTCCTCGCTTCCCGGTGCCAAGAAGACCAAGGAGCAGAAGGAGGCCGAGCGCGCCGAGCGTCGCAAGAGGCGCGAGGAGGAGGATTACCGCAACCAGGCCTTCACGCTGCTGCTCAACCAGAATCCCGACTACAAGAAGTCCGACCGCCTGTGGTGGATCCTTCTGGGCATCGGCTTCGTGTCCACGCTGGTGTCGCTCATCATCACGTTCGTGGCTCCGGTCACCGACGGCAACTACGGCTCCACGCGCGGCATCATCCAGATCGGCTCCCTTGTCGTTGCGTACCTCTTCATCATCGCCGGTTTCGTGTACGACTGGGTGAAGCGCCGTCCCATCCGCAAGGAGGCCGAGAAGAAGATCGCGGGCATGTCCGACAAGAAGATTGCCGAGATGTTCGCCCGCGAGCGCAAGGCCGAGGTGGCGCGCAACGCCGCCAAGGGTGAGACCAAGGTGGAGAAGAAGTCGCAGAAGTAGCGATTCGCTCCGCACGGTGCTAGAATGGCACCACTACGCCTTCGTAGCTCAGGGGATAGAGCACCGCTCTCCTAAAGCGGGTGTCGGCCGTTCGAATCGGCCCGGGGGCACCAG
>CAMZCV010000056.1 GCA_947305035.1 uncultured Coriobacteriales bacterium
CAAGGGCGCCAAGGTCGCCGTCGTGGGCGAGCCGTACCTGCACGAGTGGACGGACAGGGACGGCAACGTGCGCCGCTCCATCCGCGTGGACGTGCGGGAGCTCGACATCCTCGCGGCAGCGGCGCCAGTCGAGGAGCAGGACGGCCCGCGCACGCAGTCGCAGGACGTGCTGTACGACGACGACTGCCCGTTCTAGGCGGTAGGCCGTGGAGTACGGAGACTACTACCAGGAGGCGCTGTCCGAGCGCATGAAGTGGTTCCCCATGGACTCCGACTTCATGCGCGACCAGAAGATTCGCCGCCTGGGCGTCATCGGCGGATGGGCCGCGATCGGGCGCTACGTGGCGCTCGTCGCGTGCCTCGCCGAGTCGGACGGCAGGTGCTACGACCTGTCCGACGTCCACGGCTGGCGGTTCCTGTCCGCCGACATGGTGTGCGGGGGCGAGTCGATGGGCGAGGACGAGCTGCAGGCGTTCGTCACGACGCTCTACGACCTCAAGCTGATAGACCGCGAGATGTGGGACGAGTCCAGGAAGGTCGCCATGCCCCGGCTGGCCAAGGAGGCCGAGAAGATGGCCAAGGACGTCGCCATGGCACGCTACAAGGCGGCCAGCATGAGGGCGAAAAAGGGCGCCTGACGTGCGCAGACGTTTACAAAGGCTCTTACAAAGGCCTTTACAAAGGCCTTTACAAAGGGCATTACAAATACCCTTACAAAGGGGTCCATTACATAACATAACAAGACATTACATAACAGGGGGGTGTGGGGGGATGTTGAAAACTTTCCCGCTCCTGCGCGGAATGTTGAAAACCCCCACTGGGCGCGCGGGCGGCGGCGTTGGGGGCCGCCGCGCGCCGTGCACCCGCCACGCACATGATCGGAGGGCATGATGCCGGACAAGCAGAACGACCTGAAGAAGCTCAACGACGTCCTCTTCGACGAACTGGAGCGGCTCAGTGCGGTGGACGTCGGCAACGAGGACGCCGTAAGGCTCGAGATCAGCCGCTCCAAGGCCATCGAGGGCATCGCCAAGACGGCAGTCGACAACGCGAAGACCATCCTAGAGGCTACGCGCATCCGCGCCGAGTACAGCCGTGAGGTGCGCATGCCCAGGATGCTGGAGGGATGACATGCCCCGCGGCAAGGGCATCGATCCCGACTGGCTGCGCGAGCACTACCCGCGCATGACCGACATAGACGCGCTGCTGGACGACTGCGAGCGCGACCTCGGCTGGCGACCGTCCAAGCAGGCGGTCTACGTCAAGGCCAACCGCATGGGGCTCCGCAAGGAGCCCGTGGCGGGGCGCGGAGACAGGGCGGAGCGAACCATACGCTGGACGCGCGAGCCCGAGATGGAGGCGTGGATGCTGGAGCACGACCACGGCCAGCGGATGGACGATCTCATGGCCGAGTGGCGCAAGCGGTGGGGCTTCGGCATCAGCCGCGGGCAGGTCAACCTGTTCCGCGCGTCGCACGGCACCCAGCGTCGCAACAGCCACGGCGGCGGGCGCCCGCGCGTGCCCGTTGGGACGGAGCGCGAGAGCAAGGACGGCTACATCGTGGTCAAGGTGCGCGAGGAGGCCGACGTGCCCATGAGCAAGGACAACTGGCGGCTCAAGCACGTGCACGTCTACGAGCAGGCGCACGGTGCGGTGCCGGACGGCTGCGTGGTCTACTTCGCCGATGGCGACCGCCGCAACTTCGACCCGTCCAACCTCGTGGCTGTGCCGCGCAGGCTGGTCGGATTGCTGAACGACCCGTGCATGCCGCACTGGCACGACGCGGAGTCGCTCCAGGCGTGCGTCGCGCTCGCCGAGATGCGGAGCGCCCGCCACGGCATCATGGCGCGGGCGCCGCGCACGTGCGGCGTCTGCGGGCGTGAGTTCGTGCCGGACGCGGCGCACGTCGAGATCGGGAACGTCGGCATACGGACGTGCCCCGCGTGCCTGGCTGCGGGACGGAAATGGAAGGGGATGAGGAGCTATGGCAGAAGAGCCGAGCTGGGATGACGTTCGCGCGGCGGAGATTGGAGACGAGATGAGGCACGAACCCGATTGGACGGTAATCGAGGGGCAGCTCATGGGGCTGACGCTGGCGCAGCTGAAGCCGCTGCGCTCGACCGTGTTCCGCGGCAGCCTGGGCGGCGCGAGCTCCAAGGCGTCCGTGGTGGACGAGATGGTCTCGCAGATGCGGCACTGGTGGCGCTACGCGCCGCACCTCGCGGACGAGGCGCTGGACGCCATCGCGGAGACGTTGGAGGCGCTATGAGCGAGATCAAGCTGACCAGGCGCTACCCCGACAGCAGGCCCGAGGACATCACAGATGCCTACATGCGCGGCGTGGCGGCTGGCATGGAGATCGCGAACAGCCAGCACGAGCGCCGCACCGACGCGTTGGAGCGCCGCATCGAGCGCATCGACGGCATGCTGGACGGCATGGGCAAGGGCGCGGCATCGCGCATCGAGGCGATAGAAGGCCGCATCGCGAAGTTGGAGCGCAAACTCAACCACAAGGGAGGGGACGCATGAGGAAGGGCATCACGCACCGCATGGACGTCGACAGGCTGGGCGGCACGGCCATGGAGATGGGCAACACGCTGCGAGCACGGCAGCAGGAGGCGATGCTCAAGCGGGAGCAGGGCATCAAGCTGAGCCGAGCCGAGCGCAGGGCGTGGGAGAAGATGATACGCAAGCGCAAGGGAGGTGCCGAATGAGCGCGGCGGAAGATAGACCCGACTTCCTCACGCATAACGTTGCGTCGAAGGACGAGCGTTGGGTCATGGAGTGCAGCATCAAGGTCAGCAAGGTCGAGATTCTCGGCAATGAGCGGACGGAACTCGCAGCCGAGTTCAACGGCTATGCGGTCAAGGAGGTAGTCGGCAAGATGCTCGATATGTTGAGGGACGTGATCAAATGACCGCGACCGACGAGCTGCGCCGCCTGCTGGACGAGCGCGGGGTGGAGTGGTGGAACGAGACAGACCCCATACCGCAGACAGTGACCATGGCGAGGGTCGGAGAACAGCTAATCGAGTATCACGAGAATGTGAACGGCTCTGCTGGATACCACGTCTTCAACGTGCACGACCTCACCCCCGAGCAGGCCGTCGAGGCCACGCTGGGAATGGGGGCGTGCAGGGTCGTGAGAAGCATCCGCCACGACTATGAGGGCGGCTACGCTGGCACGGAGTACGAGCACGTTCTGAGCTGCGGCCATAAGACGTGGTGGGGCAACGACGATTCGCCCGATTATTGCCCATGGTGCGGGCGAAAGGTGGTGGACGCATGAACAAGCAGAAGGACGAGGCCATCTACCGCAAGGGGTGGGACGATGGTTTCGCCAAGGGCGCAGCGGCTGCTCGTTTCCAGCTGGAAGCCGAGAACGCCGAGCTGCGCAGGCACGTGAGGATGCCTGACGAGCCGTTGGAGATTGACGAGAAAGACTTCTACGCGCGGGCGTTTATCAAGTGGGCAACCGAGGAACAGCCCGAAGTCAAGCGCCTCGAAGCCGAGAACGAGAAGCTGCGGGAGCTGGTGCTTCATATGCACACCTGTTTGGAGCATTACGAGCCGGGAGACACCATCAGCTGCGAGCAATGCCCGTATGACAACGAAACGTGGGGCTGCGACTACGAACGTCTCATGGCGGAGCTGGGAATCGAGGTGGACGAATGATAACCGACGAGCTGCGGGAGTGCATCAGGACGGCGAACAGGAGCTACGAGGATGTGCGGAACCCCTACAACGACAGGGAAATCCTGCACATCCCAGATGAGGAGCTTCAAGCCATCGCCGACCGTATAGACGCGGAGCACGCTGCCAAGGTCGTAAGACTTGAGGCGTACAGAGCAGCGGTTGACGCCATGCTCAAAGAGTACGTCAAGCTCCCAGTGGACGCGGACGGGGTTCCCATCAAGGTGGGTGACGAGCTGACGGACGGCAAGGTTGCACGGCTGCTGATATGCGACGACGCAGAGGAAAACTCGGTGTACGTTTACGAGTCACCGCACGTCATCAAGCAAATCTACTGCTATGAGGTCGTTCACCGAAAGCCCGACTCATGGGAGGGCATCATCTCCGACGCGGTTATCCTCGGTCGGCAGCTCGAATGGCTCGACAACAGCAGGGGAGACGCAGGTTCGGAGCGCGAGCTGGTAGAGCGGTGCAGGAGGCTGGCGGGTGAGCGCGGATGAAGCTCACCACCAAGAAGGTGGACGCGCTCGTGCACCTCTACGCGAGCGGCATGACCTACCAGCACATGGCGGACGTGCTCGGCGTCCAGAAGAGCACCCTGGTCTACTGGCTGCGGCAGCGCAGGGACGTGTGCCCGAGGCGGACGCACGACGAGGGATGGTGGCGCGAGCAGCTGGCCGAATGGAGGGCGCTGCCCGCGTCCGTCCTCGCGCGGAAGCTCGGGTGCGACCGCGGGACGGTCTACAAGTGGCGCAGGAGATTGGGGATGTAGATGCCGAGGTATGAGGACGTATGGCGGATGCACTGCGAGGGCGTGGCCGTCCCTGAGATAGCGCGGGAGCTGCGCATCGACCCCGAGCTGGCGCGCGCGATCATCGTGGAGCGTTGGGCGGAGGACAAGGCCGAGGCCGCGCGCAGGCGCTCCGAGCTGAGAATCTACGACGTGGACGGCGACTGATGGGCGCCCGGGAGCTGTTCGAGGACGCGCGGCAGGCCAGCTTCGAGCTCCACCGCCACGACCTGCGGTACAACGCCATGGAGCGCCGCGCGCTCTCCCTGGGCGGCGCGTCGGACTCCAAGGTCGCATCTGGCTCCATCCGCGACGGGATGGCGCCCGTGGCGTCCATGGTGGACTACGAGGCCATGATGGCGCGCCGCACGGCCGAGTGGTGCGCCGCCGTCGACAGGGCCGTGCGCGTGCTCTACGGGAGCGACTGGGACCACGGCCTCGCGCGGGAGCTCGGGCTGGGGTACGCCGAGGTGCTGGACTGCATCTACGTCCAGCGCGAGTCAATCCGCTCGACGGCGCTCAGGCTGCACTACTCGCGGCGCACGGTCGCCTACATGCGCAACCGCGCCCTGCGCTTCGTGGACGCCGTGGGCGCCGATTCGCTGGCGCGCTGAAAGTTTGCACACCCTTGCACACCTTTGCACGGTAAGATGGTATCGTGAGAGACTGGCCCGCAGAGATGCGGGCCTTTCGCGTTTGGGGGCATTCCATGGCCAAGGACCAGTGGGACGGGCCCGCTGGAAGGCGCGTCAAGGCCGCGTGCTTCGAGCGCGACAAGAGGCGCAACGCGCCGTGCATGTGGTGCGGCAACCCCATCGACTACTCGAAGGGGCCGTACAGGCGCGGCGGGGACGTGTGGGCGTGGTCGCCCGAGCACATCCGCCCGCAGGACAGATGGCCCGAGCTGGTGCTGGAGCCGTCGAACATCGGCGCCGCCCACTTCCACTGCAACGCATCGAGGCAGGATCGCGCGGGGCTCGCCGTGATGGGCGTGAGGTCCCGCAGGTGGTAAACGGATAGATACCGAGAAGGCGCTGCCGTAGCGGGACGGCGCCTGCAATCAACGACATACGAGCACGATCGAAAAGGCGCACATTGCCGCTACCAGTGTGCGCCTTTTCGTTTGGAGCTTGCATGGGAAACTCTGCGAGCGGGCGCAACGCCGGCAACGTTGCATCCAACGCGAGGGCCGAGGCCGAGTGTCGCGAACGGTTCATGGCTCTGTTCGATGAGAAGTACGCGCACTACTTCGAGTTTATCGGAGGGCGCACCTCGAGTAAGGGCAAGGCGCGCCTGCGCTGCAGGTTCTGCGGGCACGAGTTCGACAAGCACGGAGGCTTTGCAGTCATAGGCAGCAACATCTACTGCCCGCACTGCCACGTGCATCGAGACGATGCGGTGACCGCTCCGACCGACGGACGGCTCGTCGAGCATCTGACCGAGATGTACGAGAGCGGCATGAAGGCATCGGAGATAGCGGCTGCGACTGGCGTGCAGGACAGGTTCGTCCGCAGACTGCTCAAGGAGGACGGCGTCGAGTTCGATACGTACCGCTACATCAAGCGCGCAGCAGAGCAGCGAAAGACGTCGCAGGAGGCACGCAGGGCCGTTCTAAGCGCCTTTGACGAGCTGTCGCATGAGATACGCGACGACGGAATGACAAAGGCTCTGAAAGCCGCCACGGGCCGCGTGGAGCACGATTGCAGGTGCTTCGGCAACACCGCCGAGTTCATCGAGCGGTTCGCGCCGATGTGGGCGACATGCGGGCACTGCGGGAAGGATTACCTGTTCTTCCCGAGCATGGAGAAGTTCGGGAGGAAGAAGCCCGGGCCGTATTGTTCGCGCAGGTGCGTGGTTAAGCACAACCACCACTCGTCGAACGTGGGCTACCGCCTCCGCAAGTACGGCAGCGCGGACAAGCCGCGGGACAGCATCAAGCTCGACAAGGTAATCGAGCGGGACGACGGCATCTGCTACATCTGCGGCCGCAGGACGTCGAAGGACGACCATTACTACAGCCACGGCTGGTTCACCGTAGGCGATTCGTACCCGACCATCGACCACGTGATACCGCTTGCAAAGGGCGGCACGCACACGTGGGACAACGTGAGGCTCGCATGCCGCAGGTGCAACTCAGAGAAGCGCGATTCGGTGGCATAGACCCCATACCGAGTCGAATTCTTGGCGTTTTCAAGCCCCGCCGAC
>CAMZCV010000057.1 GCA_947305035.1 uncultured Coriobacteriales bacterium
CTTCACTTCCACCGACGATGCCGAGATCCGCGAGTGCCTGCAGATGCTCGTCGAAGATGCGGTCGAGCAGGGCGGTTGCCTCTTCGAGGTTGGCCGGGCTCACCCGAGCGTGCTCGACACGGAGCAGGGAGATGGATTCAAGAGCATCATCTGGCCCGATGAGGCCCTGCTCCACGGCTGCGCGGCGGAGAAGCTCGCCATGCGTGCGCTCGAGCACCACATGGGCGAAGGACCCCTTCTGCATGTTGGTGAAATCGGCATCGATGCTGTCGACCTTGACACGGTTCTGCGTGTACCACTTGAGCGGGCACGCAAGGTAGTTCTCGATCTGCGTGGCGGAAAGCGAGAGGGGCTGCGTGCCGGACGCCGGCACCGCGGAACCCTCGCGGGGCAGGACGAGCATGGCACGGTTGCCGATTGCGCCCTGCTCGGGGATGGCGACCGTGCCCTCGCAAGCAGGGGCATCGCCAGATGCGGAGAGCTTGGCGGCGGGGGCGTCCTCCGCAACGGTGAAGCTGGAGGGCTCGCCATTCTCGGGATATGCCGCGAGCAGCTCGGAGAGGACCACCGCGGGATAGGTTGCCTTGGCGTCGAGGTCGCGCAAGCTCCTCTCGAGCACGACGGTTGAGCGCGCCGCGTCGAGCGCGCGGGCGAAGCGATGGCGCGCCTGCGCGAGCGGGTCGTAGGCCGATGCAAGACCGAGGTTGCACATGAGCCGCGTGAGGGCATCGTCCTTCTGCTTGAGCGGCCATTGCGCGCTGGTGAGCTGCGTGAAGATGACGGCATCGACCGACGAGGGGGCGAGCTGCGCAGCCTCGGACCGCGAGCAGATGCGGACCGTGCACGGTGCATCATCGGGGCCCAGGCAGCGGCTGCCGACCGAGGAGAGGTCCTCGCAGAGGAACCCGAGCATCTCGACGAGCTGGGTTATGGAGAGACGCGCATCTCCCTGAGAGGACAGACCGAGATGCGCAGAGGCCGACTGGATTTGGGCGATCGTCTCGAGCACGGCGACCTCGTTGGAGCCGGGATTGCCGCCTGCCGCGATGAACTCGCTTGCAAGCAGATGGGCAGCCGAACCGATGCGCCCATCGGAGATGAGGCGCGTTGCCTGGGCGCAGGCATGCGAGGTGGTTCCCTCGCGCTGCAGGAGGGCGAGGACCTCACGCGGCGTGAGCGCACGGTTGCCGCGCAGGCGCTTGTCGATGGACCAAGCGGCCTCATTCGAGACGCCGGAGATGGACGAGAGAAGGAAATCGGTGATGGCGCGCGGCGGCCACCAGCCCATGGGATGGAGCTCGTCCTTCCCGACGGAATCCCATGAAGCGTCTGCATCTACGAGCTCGGAGACGCACTGGGCAAACGAGAGGAAGGCGCGGCCGGCGGAGGAATGGCGAAGGGCATGCTGCTCGGAGCCCTGCACGGCAAGGCCGCGCGCTGCAAGGCGAGGAGCGAGGGCATCCCATGCCTCACCCGCATCGGGTGCGCAGACCACGATGCTCGACGTGCCCTCCGACGCCAGCCGCGCAGCCTCGTCCACGATGATGGTGGGCTCGGCAAGAGGCCCGGCAGCGACGGCGCGGCGCACTGCTCCTGTGGCAACGGGACGCTCAACGCCCTGCTCGCCCGCACGGAAGAGCGCTTGGGACAGCACGGCGAGCTCACCCTGGGGAACAGCGGGAACGGAGGCGGACTGAAGCCGTTCCGCCTGGATACCGCGCGCCTCGGCGCTGGATGCAAGATTGGATGCAAAGCTGCGGGCAAGCTCGGTTTGGGGACGGCCGTCGTCGCACACCTGAACGGTGACGGGGCAGAGCGCAGAGAGATCGGCGAGGAACTCGATGGTGGAGAAGGGCACGTCGGCAAAGCCCGTGGCGAAGACGCGCGGCATGGAGACGCCCTGCGCTGCGAGGATGCGGGGAAGCTCGGCCGTGATCTGGCAGGGCTCGATGAAGCCGTGCGCTGCGATGCGGGAGCGGTAGCTCAGAGCGAGGTCGACCACCGCCTGCTCCTCGGGCGCAAGCGGCGTGGAAGGCTTTCCGGGAAGCCAGGCAAGTGCCTCGCGCACGAACCGGTAGAGGCTGCGCACCATGCCCTTGGTATGGGAGAGGCCGTCGGAAGCATCTGCGGCATGCTCGAGCACCACGAGGCTGTAGCAGAGCGCGAGCCGCGTGGAGGGATTGATGGGCTCGCGGCCATCGCCCCATACCTCCCAGCGCTCGCGTGCCCACGCCGCTGGGGTTGTGGAGGTTACTCCCAGCGCAAGCCCGGGATGCGCAGCAAGGGCCTTGGAGACCTCGAGCGCCTGGGAGAAGGACGGTGCGAGCACCACCGCAGGATGCTGGCGGGAGCATGACTCCTCGAGCCCGCCGATGAGCTCGGGGCACAGCAGCTGGGGGCTATGCGTTGATAGGATCTGCAATGACATGTGCGCGCCTTCGAACGGTCTGGTTTTCCATAGACCATGATACCGTGTGCGGCGGACGAAAAGCCTTCACCTGCATCACCCGTGGGACATCGGGGACAGGTCGCTTGCTGTCCCCGATGTCCCACGGCGAAAAGCTACTCCACCAGAAGCGCGGCTCCAATAAGGCCCGCCTCATCGCCGCACTCGGCGAGCGCGAATTCGAGCGACTCGGGAGCGAGCACGTATGTCTTGGCCTTCTCGTGCACGAGGTCGATGAAATCGGGGTTGTTGAGCGCCACCGATCCGCCCCACACGAAGATGCCGGGATCAACCACGGAAGCCACGTTGTTCACCAGCTTGGCAATGTTGTCGGCGCCGCGCTCGACCACCTCTGCAGCAGCGGTATTGCCCACGTGCCAGAGCCTGAACAGCTCGCGTGCGTCCATCTCGCGCTCCAAGCGCTCGCTCGCCATGCGACCGAGGGCCGTGCCCGAGCACTGCAGCTCCACGCTGCCCGCGTTGAGGCTGCCGCGCACATACGGGTCTTCGTTCACAATCATGTTGAAGACCTCGGCACCGAAGGAATGCGCTCCGCCCACGATCTTGCCTTGGTAGATGAAGCCTCCACCCAGACCGGTCGAGACGGTGAAGAAGAACACCGAATCGTATCCCCTGCCCGCACCGGCAAGCGCCTCGGCGAGGCCGGCCACGTTGGCATCGTTGTTGAGGAAGGCGGGCTTTCCCGTGAGCTCCTCGAAGAACTGCACGATCTCGAAGCCCTCCCATCCGGGAAGGTTGGGCGGGTTGAGGAACCTGCCTGCGGAAAAGTCCGCAGGTCCCGGGCCACCGATGCCGATACCCGCATAGTCGATGCCCCAGCCCTCGATAACGGCTGCGAGGCGGGCGAGGTTTGCCTCGGGACCCTGTGCCTGGTCGTTGGGCATGACCTCCTTGAAGAGCATCCTCCCCGCATCGTCGAACGCCGCGACGCGCAATTGGGTTCCACCGATGTCGATGCCGATACGGTTCATGATCGTCTCCCCTCGCCCTGAAACCATTGAGGCTATGATAGTCGAGAAGGACCAGCCTGAAGGGAGCAGAGCCGTGAAGTTCGCGTATTTCATCTTGGGCAGCTCGTTCGACCCCAAGCGCGACCGCGCATCCATCGGTAACGGGAAGGCCACCATCGTGGGCGTTCCGAGCATCGACGCCGCATGCGCCGTGGCACGCGAGCTCGCAGACGAGGGCATTGTGGCAATAGACGTGTGCGGAGGCTTCCGTGAGGAAGGCGCGCGCCGCCTCATCGAGGCCACGGACGGCCGCGTATGCGTCTGCCCCGCCCATTACCTCCCTGAGCAGGAGGAGCTCAATAAGAGCCTCTTCGCAAAGAAGTAGGCAGTTGCGCGGGAACGGCAGGGAGTGCGGTTTATTCTATAATTTATAAGTTCGCACTTCGATGGGAGAAGCCATGCCCGCTCTGATCACGCACCATATCTTCGGCCAAGACGCCGTCGCCAAGCTTCCCGAGGGAACCATCGACGGACAGGAGGAGCTGCTCGCTTTCCTGTTGGGCAACCAGGGGCCGGATCCCTTCTTCACGCGCGCGCTGGGAAAACCATCCTCCACGGCAGCAGTGCGCAAGCTCGGAAGCGACATGCATCGCATGCATATCATCGAGATGCTGTTCGCCGCGCGTGAAGCCGTCAGCCATCTGCCCGTCGCAGACGCCCGTATCGGGCGCGCGTTCGTGCTCGGCCTCGTGGGCCACTACGCGCTCGACAGCATCGCGCACCCCATCGTCTATGCGGGCCAGAAGGAGCTTGCAGCCATGCGCGAGGAGCTTGCAGACGCCGAGCGCGAGCTGCATGGCCTCATCGAGAGCGAGCTGGATACGTGGGTGCTCTGGGAGAAGCGCAGCCAGGACGTCCGCGATTTCTCGCCTTCGACAGCCCTCGCGCGCACCGACGCCATCGACCGCTCGTCGGGCGCCATCATGAGCGTTGTCGCGCTTCAGGTCTTCGGGGTGTCCATCTCGTCTGCCGAGTACCCCGCGGCCGTGCGCGACTACGAGATCTACCTGCGCGCCATCGACGATCCCAGCTCCGCGGGAGCCATGCTCATCTCCAAGATGGAGGAGCTCGTGCGCTCCCGTTCCCTCACACGCGCCATGGCGCACCGCTCCAACCCCTCGCACGACTGCGAGGCGGCGAACCTTAACAACAACGAGTGGATCGATCCCTGGACGGGCGCAACGCGCACCGAGAGCTTCGCCGACCTCTACGACGAGGCGCTCATGAAATACGGCCAGCTCGCCGAGATGCTCACCCGCAACGACCGCACCCGTTTCGCACAGATAAGCGCCGGGCTCTCCTATGACGGAAAGCCCGGCGCTTGAAAGTGCCCGATTAGGCGGATGCTCTAGATCTTGACGAAGATCAGGGCCTCGTCGCCCTGGGAGAAGCGCAGACGACCGGTGCTGGGATCGAGCACGACGTCGATCTTCTGGTTCTCCATGGTCATGTTGCACTCGGTTGCGCTCTTGGCGCTCCACTCGCCGGTGCCGTAGTCCTCGCCGAACATGACGAGGCTGGCGGTGCCATCCTCGTTGAGGGTGAGGGTGACGGTGAGGCCGAGGTCCTTCATATCCTGAAGATCCTGCTCGGAGACCTCGTTATCCTCGCTCTCCATGGCGACAAGCTCCCACTCGCCGGCGAACACGGAGGTGTAATCCTCCTTGGGGCCGCCGCAACCCACGAGGGCGATGCAGAACACTGCAAGCACGGCGAGAATGCCCAGAATACGCTTCTTCATACTGGTTTACTCCTTACTCTGTTGGAACCGCCTCCAGCACAGTATACGATACCTGTGCTGGGGCGGGCGCAGCGTATGACTAGATGGAACGTCCGAAGAGGTTGTTCCAGACCTCGGCGGCGGTGTCGCCGTAATCATCGCCGGTGTACTCTGCGAGCAGGCCGGAGGAGATTGCCTTCTCGTTGAAGATGTTGAGGATGTAGAGGCCGATCTCATCGTTGTAGTCGATGAGCACGATGTCGGTTGCGCCGGAGGGGCCCTTCACCGCTGCGACGCCAAGATTATCGTCAAGCCACTCGATATCGAGCACCTCGATGTTGCAGAGCTTTGCGAAGGCATCCTCTGCGGAGCTGTAGTCACGGTCGTCGACCACGATGATGTAGACGCAGGAGTCGCCCTTGCCGTTGGCACCGAGAGCGGTGATCTCATTGCGGAGATACTCGTACTCGTTGTTGCCGGAGACGTAGAAGCAGTCGTTGCCGTCGGAGGAGACCCACCACTTCTTGTCGTCGCTCCACTTGAAGCCCTCGTCCTCGATGGCCTTCACGAGATCGGCGCCGCTGAGCTCGACCACGGAGTAGAGCGTGGGGTTGCCCTTGGCATCGAGCTCATCGTAGTGCACGGCGGGAGCGGACGGCGCGGCGGTGCCGGAGTTGCCGGAAGGCGCGGTGACGCTGCTGTCGCGGACAAAGATCAGCGCGCTTTCGCCCTGATAGAAGCGCAGGCGGCCGGTGGAGCTATCGATGGTGGCGTCGATCCTCTGGCCCTCCATCGTGACGATGGCCTCGGTGGTGCTGACCGCGGTCCAGGTGCCGGAGCTGTAATCATCGCCGAACATGGTCAGGTTGCAGGAACCGTCCTCGGAGAAGACAAGGTCGACGGTGAGGCCGGCATCGTTCATGGCCTGGATGTCTTCCTCAGAGGTGTCGTTCTCGTCGCCCTCCATGGCAACGAGCCTCCAGCCGCCGAGGAATGCGGCGTCGAAGTCCTCCTGGGTGGGCTGGGGATCAGGAGCGGGAGTCTCGGGTTTGGCCTCCTCGGGTTTCTGCTGATTGAACTTGCCATCGCTCTTATTGTCGCTCTGCTCTTGCGCCGGAGACGGCTCGGGAGCGGAGCTTCCACCTCCACCGCAGCCTGCGAGGACAACGCAGAATGCGAGAAGGACGGCGAGGAATCCCGGGAAAAGCTTTTTCATGATGGTTCTCTCCTTACGCGAGAATCTGCCTGATAGTTAAACGGTACCCGTTTTCCACGGAATAATACTGTCTTAATGGCAAGCTGCACAAGAATGACGGCTGAGCGTGATTACGCCGTGGGAGCCTCCCCCGTCTCGATGATGCGGACAAGCGCATCCTCGTCGAGTACCGGCACGCCGAGCTGCTGCGCCTTGGTGAGCTTTGAGCCGGCGGCTTCGCCAGCGATGACATAGCTCGTCTTCTTGGAGACGGAGCCCGACACCTTGGCGCC
>CAMZCV010000058.1 GCA_947305035.1 uncultured Coriobacteriales bacterium
GGTCACCGTTCCCGGCGGGTCGATGGACGCCCGCATGGGCACGGGCCTTACCGAGCGTGCGGGCAAGGAGCTCAAGGCCACGCTCGGCAAGCCGCGCCTCGCCGTTCTCGCGAGCACGGACGCTGCTCCGGAAGGCCATCTGGAGAGTCTCCGCAGGTCACTCACCGATGCGGGCTTCATGGCAAAGCAGATCGGCTTCCCCTCGGGTGCCGATGCGCTTTCGCTCGATGCCGCTAAATCCGTGATCGCACAGCTCGACGATCTCGGCGCCACCTCCGGCGACGCCCTCGTGGTCGTGGGCGATACGGGCGCTCTCTCCCTCGCGTCTTTTGTGGCGAAGGACTGGCGCAACGGCATCTCGCTCATGGAGTATCCGCTCGACCTGCGCGCTGCCCTCGAGGGCAGCTGCACGCCCCTCGGGTTCACCGTGGGCTCCCATCCCGAGATCTTCTCGTTCCCCACGGCAGCACGCTACGTCTACTGCGACTTCGACCTCATGGCTCCCAACGCCGGAGGCGAGGAGGAGCTGTTCGCCCGCGTCCTCATGGTGAGCAGTGCAATCGCCGATTCCGAGAAGGCCTTCGGCAAGCTGTGGGACAGCATCGACAACTTCCTCGGCGACGATCTCAAGAAGCGCGCCACGGTGATCGGCGACGCCTTCCGCAGCCGCGGACGCGTGATCTCATCCACCTCGGTGGTCACGCGCGAGTCTGTGGGCTTCGGCCGCACCTTCCTGCGCGCGGTGAGGCCGCTCTATCCGGCGGATGTCCCTTCCTCAACGCTCTTTGCGGAGGGCATCCGCTTCGCATCGCGCCTCGCGGCGGGGGAGGGGGACTTCCCGGTTGACGACGTCCTCGCCATCGACGATATGCTCGACGCGCTGGAGCTGGGTTACGTGGAGGATGTGCCCTTCACGGCCGAGGAGATGGCTGCCGCCATCAAGGCGGAATGCTTCCTGCGCACCAACAAGTTCCAGCTGTTCACGCCCAAGTCCTACGGACGTATCCGCCTCATGACGATCTCGGACGAGCTGCTGGCCGAGCATACCGAGGCGTGGGTCGATTCGCGCAGCTAGGCTGCGAGTAAAGCGGTAACAGGTTCTTCAAGAGAGAGCAGGTATAGATATGGCAGATGCACAGGCTGTTGCAGGGCGCGTGGAGCGCTTCCGCGCGCTCATGGCCGAGCGCGGCTACGATGCGGCGATCGTTCGCGACAACGCGGGGCTTCGCTGGCTCACCGGTGCCGAGCGCGCCTTCGACTTCGAGAGCGCCCACACGGCGTTCATCACGGCGGACGGGCTCTGGTTCCACACCGACTCGCGCTACTACAACACCTTCAAAGAGCGTCTCGGCTCGGATTGCCCCTGGTGCTTCGACCAGGATGTGATCGAGGGGCCGGCGTGGGCAGCCGCGAGGATCCTGGCAACGCGTGCGCGCGTGGTCGCCGTCGAGGACAGCATGACGCTCGCGTTCTTCGACGACCTGCAGGTTGCCTGCAACAAGCTCGGCGTCGCGCCGCTGCTTCCCCGCATGCATGCCGACATCGCGCGCCTGCGCATCATCAAGGACGAGGAGGAGCTCGCGCTGCTCCGCGAGGCGCAGCGTATCACCGACGAGGCCTTCACCCACATGTGCGGCTTCATCAAGCCGGGCATGACCGAGAAGGAGATCCGCGTCGAGCTCGAGAACTACATGCTCACCCATGGCGCGGACGGCCTGTCGTTCGACTCCATCATCGCCGGCGGCCCCAACGGCGCCAACCCGCATGCCCAGCCCAGCGAGTACCGCGTGCAGAAGGGCGACTTCATCGTCATGGACTACGGTGCGCTCTACCACGACTACCACGCCGACATGACCCGCACGGTCATCCTGGGCGAGCCCACCGAGGAGCAGCAGCACGTGTACGACATCGTCCGTCTCGCACACGAGACCTGCGCCGCCACCGCGAAGCCCGGCTGCATCGGCAAGGACATCCATAACCTCGCCGTGAAGGTCATCTCCGACAACGGTTACGGCGACTACTTCGCGCACGGCCTCGGCCACGGCGTGGGTCTCGAGATCCACGAGAAGCCCGTCTTCGGCCGCACGTACGAGGGGGAGGTCCCCGTGGGTTCGGTCATCACCGTGGAGCCGGGCATCTACCTGCCCGGGCGCTTCGGCATCCGCCTCGAGGATACGGGCGTCATGACCGAGGAGGGCTACGTTCCCTTCGCAACCTCTCCACATGAGCTGGTCGTTATCGATTGCGACTAGTTTGAGCTATAATCACTTGGTTATGACATTTCCGGATCATCGGAATCGAGCGAAAGGTTTACTCCCATGGCAACTCTCAAGATCACCGACCTCAGGGCAGGTCTCGGCGTCAACATCAAGGGCAGGGATTGCGTCATCATCGAGGCACAGCATGTCAAGCCGGGCAAGGGCAACACCTACGTGCGCACCAAGTACCGTGACATCCGCACCGGCCGCGTACTCGAGGAGAACTTCCAGCAGTCCGCCAGCTTCGAGAGCGTCAACATGCAGACGCGCGAGATGCAGTACCTCTACAACGACGGTACCCTCTACTACTTCATGGACAACGACACCTACGAGCAGACCGAGGTCGAGCCCGAGATGATCGGCGACAACGCCAAGTGGCTCAAGGAGAACGATGTCTGCCTGCTCAACTACGCCAACGGCGTGCTCTATGTGGTGCAGCCGCCCATGTTCATCGAGGCCGAGATCACCGAGACCGACCCCGGCTTCAAGGGCGACACCGTCCAGGGCGGCACCAAGCCCGCCACCATCGAGACCGGCGCCGTCATCCAGATTCCCATGTACCTCAACGTGGGCGAGCGCATCAAGGTCGACACCCGCGAGGGCAAGTTCGTCGCCCGCGTGTAGCAGACGCTTTTGTGCTCCCGCGGCGGGCACCCGCTGGGATACCGCAGGTGCAGCCGGGGAGCCTCAGGGACTATGGGGATGGAACAGCTTCTTGAACAGAGCCATGCGGGCCGTCAGGAACAGAGGTTGCGTCAGCGTTTCTCGCACGGGATGGCCATATCGCTGCGTTATCTTGCACTTCCATCGGACAGGTTACCCGACGAGATTGCCCGCGAGCTTGAAGGGAACCCGTTTCTCGAGCAAAGCGAGGAGGAGTATGACGAACAGGTTTTTGCTCCTGCCCTCCGGCTCGCAGACGAAAGCTCCCACGATATCATCCTGATCGGGGAAGGATGGCAGGGGGGATCCGACTCTGCTCAAGGCGCCCTCCGCTATCCCGACGATAGGGGCGGCGTACAGTTCGAGCAGACCCTGCAGGATTATCTGAGGGAGCAGCTTCCGCGCTTGCAGTGCCCCAGCTCCCTCGAGCAGCTTGCCTGCGCGCTCATCGACCATATCGATGAGCGCGGCTACCTGTGCTATACGAGCGCAGAGCTCGCCCAGTTCTTGGATGCCGGTATCCAGGAGGTCGAGGTCGTGCGCACCATCATTCAGAGTGCGGATCCTGCTGGGATCGCTGCCCGAGATACTGGGGAATGCCTCCTCTTGCAGGCCGAGCGTGTTGGAGCGGGTCCCGACGTTCTGCTCGCGATCCGAGAGGGTCTTGAGTGCAGTGCTGCGCGCGACATCCACTCGTTGGCCGAGGTATGCGGCACAGATGATGAACGTGCGTACGAGATAGCCGGCCTCGTGGCCTCGTTCCATCCATATCCAGGAAGGTTATTCCCATCGGCGGACAGCAGCATCCTCGTGTTCCCAGAGGCCTACCTCCATATTGTCGACGACGCTGTCGAGATACGCTTCAACAGCGCCGTGACCCCGCATCTCGCGTGCATCGGTCTGGAAGGCACTAACGCGGGGAGCGTGCCGCAGAAGCTGGCCGAACTTGCTGCCCGGGCTAGGATCTGCGTCGACGCGCTTGAGCTGCGCATGCAGACCGTGGCGCGACTAATCGTCTTCCTCGCGGACTACCAGCATGGCTTTCTCTGTGCGGCAGAACCCTTGCGGCCCCTTTCGCAGAAGGAGCTCGCCGATGCGTTGTCGCTCAGCCCTTCCACGATTAGCCGCGCCATCAAAGACAAGTACGTTCTTGTCGATGGAAAGCGTCTCGAGCTCGAACGGCTCGTTGCTCGAGCCGTTCGGGGAACTGGTGGCATGGTCTCCCGAGAGCAGACTATGATGCTGCTTGGGCAGCTCATCGACTCCGAGCGGAAGGACGCCCCGTTCTCGGATGAGGAGCTGTCGCGCTTGCTCGCAAAGCGGGGTGTGGCCATCTCACGCAAAGGCGTCGCCCAGCTCAGGAGAGTGATGCATTTGCCCTCGTCGTACGGGCGTTGCAGGAAGGGGTGACCTTGCGTGAGCAGGAAGGATGCGGTGCGTGCGTACATCAGATCCCAGAGCGAGCGTTTGTGCGCAGACGGACTCGCCGATGCTGTCAGGTTCGGCTGCGACACAGATGAGGTTGCCGATGGTGTCGGAATCCTGCGCAATAATGCCAGCAAGGAACTGAATGCCCTCTTCGAGGAGGGCGTTCTCGTGAAGATCTCGGGCCGTCCAGTGCGCTTCCTCGACAAGGATGTGCTCGAACGGACGCTTGGTCTTTCCCTTCCCACGAGCTTCTTCCCGAGCAAGGATGCCTTCTCCGGGTTCCTTGCGCAGAGCGGAGCACGTACGCAGCATGCCGGCGGCCAGGATGCCTTCAGGCGCTTCATCGGCAGAGACTCGAGCTTGTCGAGGGCGGTCGAGCAGGCAAAGGCGGCCATCCTGTACCCGCCTGACGGCCTCAACACACTCATCTTAGGCCCCACCGGCAGCGGGAAGACAACCCTTGCCGAGACTATGCACAAATTCGCTGTCCAGAAGGGGGTGCTCCCGCCCGATGCGCCGTTCGTGGTGTTCAACTGTGCGGATTATGCTAGCAATCCCCAGCTTCTGCAGGCGCAGCTCTTCGGCTCGGCGAAAGGGGCTTTCACGGGAGCGGATGCAGATAGGCCTGGCCTCGTCGAACAGGCCGATGGTGGGATCCTGTTCCTGGATGAGGCGCATCGGCTGCCTCCTGAAGGCCAGGAAATGCTCTTCCTGCTCCTCGACAAGGGGATCTTCAGGAGACTTGGCGAGACCGGTGCGTACCGTGCGAGCCACCTGTACCTGATAGCCGCCACGACAGAGAATCCCGAATCGTCGTTGCTCAAGACCTTCACGAGGAGGATTCCCGTCCTGATCGAACTTCCACCGCTTGTCGAGCGCAGCCTTTCCGAGCGTCTGCAGCTCGTCTTCGCGTTCTTTTCGGCGGAATCGAAGCGCGTCGGGACACCGATCAAGGTAGCGCGCGATGTAGTGAAGTCGTTCCTGCTGTATGACTGTCCGGGCAATATCGGACAGCTCAAGAGCGATATCCAGATGATTTGCGCTGCCGCCTTCCTCGACCATGTGACCTATGGCAGCCCGGCCCTCGAGGTGAAGCTCTCGCAGGTGAGTCCTCAGCTCATGCGCGGGTTCATAGCCATGAGTCAGGCACGGATCGACCAGGAGCAGCTTATAGCGAGGCTCCAACCCGAGCTTGTTTTCGATGGCACCGAGGAACTCGCCGAGCTCATCCCTGTGGTCGGTCAGACAGACGACATCTATGCGGTCATCCAGAGCAGCTGGGACAGTCTAGCAGGGCAGGGCGTCGATACGCTGCACAAGCGCGAAGTCATCTCACAGCAGATCGACGCCTACTATGCGCGCGTCTACCGTGCGGAGCGCAGCCGCAAGAACGTGTCTCTCGACGAGATCCTCGGAAAACTGGTCAACCCTGCCATTCCGCTTCTCATGCGCAAAGTCCTCCCAAAGCTCGAGAGCGAGATCAGGTCCCCCGAGCGGACGCTGTTCACCTTGGCGCTCCATCTGAACTCTGTGCTCGAGCGGACCATCAGCAACACCGCTCTGCCTATCCCACGGGGCTACAGCGAGCTGTTCTCAAACGTCGAGGGGGCGATGCGCCGCGATGCCGCCATCATCGCGGATGCTCTAGCCTCGTTTTTCGATGTGGACATAAAGCAGGAAGAGGTTGATTTTCTGGCAACGCTCCTGTATGCAGCCGATTCCTTCGAGGATAGCGGTCAGGCTATCGGCGTCATCCTCGCCTGCCACGGGGAATCCACCGCATCGAGCATGGCTGCGGTCGCCGAGAAGCTCACCGGCTTTCCCTGCTGCGTCGCCGTGGACATCCCCTTGGAGGAGCATCCGGAGGACAGCTTCAGCAGGATCGCGAAGCTGTGCTGCGAGCTTGACAGTGGAAGCGGTGTCCTGATTCTGGCCGACATGGGCTCTGCGGGTAGCATCGGGGAAGCCGTAAGTGAGCGTACTGGCGTTTATACCCGTACTATCGAGATGGTCTCGACGCCAATGCTCCTCTCCGTGGCGAGCAGAATCCTCATACCGCATATCTCGCTAGATACGCTCTGCGAGGAGGTTGCGACCGAGATGGAGCGCTACCGGTGCGCGGGAGCACGTGCGAGCACGGTGGGTTATTCTGCGGATTACCTGCGGACATGCTCTCCGGAGCAGTACAAGAACCTGCTCGTGGGCGTCATCGAGCGGTTGGGCACCATCCTCAATGCGCAGAAAGTGTGTGACACCCTGTTCGACGTGTTCGTCCGCCTTTCACAGGAGCTGGGCTTCACCATAGAGAACGGTAC
>CAMZCV010000059.1 GCA_947305035.1 uncultured Coriobacteriales bacterium
GGCGACGACGTTGCGCGCACGCCCAAGATCCACCGCTGCTGGCTTATCTCACGCGCGTAGGAGTCAATTCCTGTCAGCAAACCTGTCCCTTTGACAGGTTTTTCCTGTCAAAGGGACAGGTTTGCTGACAGGTTTCTAATACCTGCGATCGAGCTCCGTCCAACCATCGGGAATGTAGTCGTCGTCGTAGTGCTCTGTGCCCACATGCGTGAGCGGGTCGAGGTTTTGCTCAAAAACGCGGTCGGCCTGCGTGGAGAACTCCACGGAGGTGCCGTCTTCGCGGTCGTAGGTGTTCACGCCCATCATGGATTCGTGGCGCCAGCGGGCGACGCGGTCGTCGAGGCTCTCACCGCTTTCGTCGGACCCGCCTGTCCACGATGGAGCTGGCGCAAAGCGCGCATCCATAGCCGCTGTCTGCTGCGCCATCCCAGCGCGGAATGAGTCAAGGTCTGCCGAAAGCGATTTAGCGTTCTGCTCAACACGTGCCCACGCGGCGTTCTGCTGCTGCCACATCGCATCGATCAGGGCCTGGTTCTGTCTGATGGATGCCTGAGCTGCGCCGTAAACCTCTTGGAAGTTGGCCTGGCGGAGCTGCTCAACCTGCGCAAGGAGCTCCGGGGAATCCTCGAAGCTCTCGATGAGGGAGACGAGGAGTTCGTGCGCATCGTCCGCCTGCATGGCGGGCGCGACGGCGTACCAAGCAAGGGGGATGGTCCAGAAGACCTGGTACTTGAGGGTTCGCCGATCGATCTGCGCGCATCCGAACTGGGCGCCGGACGGTATCTCGACAACGCCGTTGACACCGCCGACCAGCGAGTTCTCGATGCCGCAGCGGAACAGTGCAAGATAGAGCACACGCTCGGGATTGCCAAGAATCCTGTAGAGGCCCATTCCGCCGTCGAGCAGGTGCTGATGGATGACGAAGCCCATGGGTGTTTGGACAAGGGACAGTGAGATTCGCAGCTCTTCCTCCATGTTCGCGGACTGCTTCTGGGCTATGCCGATGGCATACTTCGCCATACGCTGCGTGAGCGGCTCGATGGCCTCCGCCTGAATGCGCTTGCCGAGCATGGCGGACGCAATCTCATCCAGCTGATACGCGGCGGAGCAGGGGTGGTGGATGATGGCGCCTGCAGATGCACGGGTGCCCATGTCCTGCTCGGATTCGGTGCGCGAGCAGGTGTAGCTCTCGCCGCTGCGGAACCCCAGCGTGATGGACCCGTCGGGGCTGGCCGCGCTGCCGGAGTAGCAGATCTGGCGGCTTTCTGAAAAGACGCGAGAGTGCATCTCTGCGCTGACGGAGAAGCCTTCGGGAATGTCTGCCGAGGCGATGGGAAAGCCGCTGGCTGCGTCGGTAAAGATCATCCGGGCTCCTAACCTTGGTGTCCATACCCCTCTATTGTAGTGCGCCCGGATTGGCATCGTGAACCCGACGCTCGCGGGGGCGGCGTTGTCGGAAACCTGCGACGCTGCTTCGATGCCGTATACTAGAAAGGATTGAGAATCGAGGCCACGGAGGGCACATGGAGTCCCTGTACAACAAGTATCGCCCCAAGACATTCGATGAGGTTGTCGGCCAGCGCCACGTGGTCGAGACGCTCGTGCGCGCCGTGCACGAGCAGCGCGTGAGCCACGCGTACCTGTTCTGCGGTCCGCGCGGCACCGGCAAGACCACCATGGCGCGCCTGCTTGCAAAGGCGCTGCTCTGCCAGCACGGCCATGGCGACCTGCCCGACGGCACCTGCGAGGATTGCCAGCTCATCGCTGCGGGCAACCATCCCGACGTTCTCGAGATCGATGCTGCGTCCAACACTGGCGTCGACAACGTGCGCGACCAGATCATCTCGCGTGCAAGCTACGCGCCGGTGCGCGGCGACTACAAGGTCTATATCATCGACGAGGTCCACATGCTCACGCCGGCGGCGTTCAACGCGCTGCTCAAGACCCTCGAAGAGCCGCCCGAGCACGTGGTCTTCGTCATGTGCACCACCGACCCGCAGAAGATCCTGGGCACGGTGCTCTCGCGCGTCCAACGTTTCGACTTCCACTCCATCAGCAACAACGACCTGCAGGCGTATCTCGTGGAGCTCTGCGCGCAGGAGGAGATCGGGTACGAGCCCGCTGCCTTGGAGCTCATCGCCCGCAGCGCACGCGGAGGCATGCGCGACGCCCTCAAAACGCTCGAGCAGCTCGCGCTCTACACCAACAAGAACGTGACGCTCGACGCTGCGCGCGACATGCTGGGCGAGACGGACGCGCGCACGCTGTCGCAGGTTTCACGCGCGCTTGCCGCTCGCGATGTGCCTGCGCTTTTCAAGCAGGTAGCCGCCCTTGTCGAGGCCGGCCGCGACCTGCTGCGCTTCACCATCGACCTCGCAGCGCGCTTGCGCGACGTCTATGTGGTGTCGGTGGTTGGTTCCGATAAGAACGTGCTGCCTGCGTATTCCGACGATACAGCTGCGTTGGGACGCGAGGCAGCAGCCTTTGCCGATCCCGACAGGATCGCCCGCGCGCTCGAGGTGCTCGCCGACGCTGCAAGCGAGATGCGCTATACCTCCAACCAGCGCCTTGTCCTCGAGGTTGCGCTCACCCGCATCTCGAGGCCCAAGAGCGACCTTACGCTGGAGTCGCTGTCCGAGCGGATTGGCTCGCTCGAGCGGAGCGTGCGCGCCCTCGCTTCTCCCACGGGAGTTGCCGCTGCAACCCGTGCTGCAGCCGCTGTCGAGCAGCAGCCCGCTCCGGCCCCCGTGCCCCAGCCTGTTCCGGCACCCCAGCCCACGCCGAAACCCGCTCCCGCACCGGCGCCCGTGCCGAAGCCAGCCCCTGCACCCGCACCGCAGCCGAAGCCGGCACCTGCTCCTGCACCCATGCCGCAGCCAACGCCAGCGCCTGCACCCAAGCCGCAGCCCGTTCCAGCACCTTCAACCGCAGGGGCCGATGCGCAGCGCAAGTGGCGTCAGGTGGTCGACAAGATCCGCGCCAACAGCGCCGCAAAGGGATCGCTTCTTGCCAATGCCGTTCTCGAGGCGGATGACGGGAAGACCCTCTCGATCGCGCTTCCCGCAGGCTCTCGCTTTGCCCTGCAGATGCTCTCGCGCGAGGATGTCAGAACGCTGATCAACGCGACGATTGCCGAGATGTTCGGTCCGCGGACCTTCATGTGCCACGAGTCCTCTGACGTAACGGTTGCGACGCAGCGGCCTCAGCCTGTACCTGCTCCCGCACCTGCGCCCGCACCGGTACCGCAGCCCGCTCCTGCTCCCATGCCGGCGCCTGCCCCCGCGCCCGTTAATGAGCCCGAGTACGAAGAGGTTCCCGCCTCTGCCTACGAAGACGCGCCCGCCACATACGAACCCATGCCGTGGGACGATATCGAGCCTGCCCAGCAGGCGCCAGCGCCAATGCCGCGGCCAGCGCCAATGCCGCAGCCTGCATCAATGCCTGCGCCTAGGCCGACACCCGCACCAGCGCCCGCACCTGCCCCGAAGCCCGCGCCCGCGCCAATGCCCGCGCCCGCACCGGTTCCCGCTCCCGCGACAACCGCCACGGTGCAGAGCGACGTCGAGTTTGCAACGCCCAGCGAGATCGCCGGCATCGCGGCCATGCTCGAGAGCGCGTTCGGCAAGGGTGTGAGCATCTTCGTGGAGGATGCAAGCAGCCAGGATGCGGGAAAACTTGATATAGAAGATGTCGATTCATCCGATGACGACGAGTTGGATGCGTTCGACAGCTACGATGGAGACGAATTCTTTTCTGAGGATGAAGACGACTGAGAGGGGATAGACCCATGGCCTACGGACGTCCCAATATGGGCGGCATGAACCAGAAGCAGATGATGAAGCAGGCCCAGAAGCTGCAGGAGCAGATGATGGCAGCTCAGGCCAAGCTCATGGAGACGGAGTTCTCCGCTTCTACGGGCGGCGGCGCCGTCAAGGTTACCGTTACCGGCGACCTGCGTGTGAAGTCGCTCTCCATCGATCCCGACGCCTTCGATCCCGAGGACATCGAGATGCTCGAGGACATGATCCTCGCCGCCATCAACGATGCCATCGGTTCCGCCGAGGCCGCATCCAGCCAGCAGATGAGCGCCCTCACCGGCGGCCTCAACATCCCGGGGCTGTTCTAAGGTGGCTGCAGGCGCCCCCGATAGTCGCGCGCTCCAGCGCTTGCTCGACGAGCTGGGCAGGCTTCCGAGCATCGGTCCCAAGACGGCGCAGCGCATTGCCTTCCACCTGCTCTCAACCGAGAAGGAGGAGGCGCGCAGGCTCGCCCAGGCCATCATCGACGTCACCGATCAGGTGCACTTCTGCCCCGTGTGCTTCAACTATGCCACGGGCGAGACGTGCTCCATCTGCTCCGACAGCACGCGCGACCGCTCCACCATCTGCGTGGTGTCGGAGCCGCGAGACGTGACGGCGATCGAGCGCGCGGGCGTGTATCGGGGGCTGTACCATGTTCTCGGCGGTGTGATCTCCCCCATGGACAAGATCGGGCCCGACCAGCTCCACGTGCGCGAGCTGCTCTCGCGTCTCGCATCCGACGAGGTGGAAGAGGTCATCATCGCCACCAATCCCAACGTGGAGGGCGAGGCTACAGCCACGTACCTCGCGCGAACGATCCGCACGCTGGGCATCCGCACTTCCCGCTTCGCTATCGGCCTGCCGGTGGGGAGCGAGGTAGAATATGCTGACGAGATCACGCTCGCGCGTGCCATCGAAGGCAGAAGCGAGCTGTAGGCTCGGGCAAGGAGGCTGCTATGGCAACCCATTACAGGCAGAGCTACGACGACCACGAGTATGAGGCCAAGGCGAGCCCCATGGCCACCGGCTCCATCACCAAGCTCCACACGGGCGAGGGCGTCCGCAAGTTCACCGTCAAGCCCAAAGAGCGCGAGAAGGCGCCGAAGGCCGCGCATGGCGTCCTCATCGGAGTCGCCATCGCGGCGCTCGTCATCATCGTGGGAGGCTTCCTGCTCGTGCGTGCCCTTCTCGGCCAGGCGAAGGAGTTCGTCGAGGTGACGTCCGACACGTATCCTACGGAGGCGCAGCAGGCAGATACCAGCGTCGACGAGACGTCGGGCGAGGTGGACTACGGGAGCATCGAATACGTCGACGAGACGTTCTCGATCGTCCCCGTCGAGGGAAGCGTGGCTCTGGTCGCAACCGATAAGAGCGGAAACCAGCGCACCCTGTTCGTGGTTGAGGGAACGCCTGTGACGTTCTTCCTCTACGACGGCACCCTCATCGTTCCCGAGAACCTGCAGGACGGTTGGGATGTCATCGCGTACACGGTGGACAGCGATGCGGTTGCGTCGCAGGTGGTGGTCGATGGCAGCCCGGTGACGGGCGAGGGCGAGATTACCGAGGCCACGTTGTCGGGCAACGAGCTCGTGATTGTCGATTCCACGGGGTCCACAACGCGCGTTTCGCTATAAATTCTCGTTTGAACTGCAATTTGCTCTTTACACATAGGGAGTTTTTCGCTAAAGTTACCTATGCACTTGTTACGGGGTGTTAGCTCAGTTGGTTAGAGCGCCGGCCTGTCACGTCGGAGGTCGAGGGTTCAAGTCCCTTACATCCCGCCAGAATTTCCGCAGCTCACGGGCACAATCCGTGAGCTGTTTTCGTTATATGGCACTAAAAGGCACTACCTCGGCACTACTTCGGCACTACATGTGACGGGTTTGCACAAAACTGCTGGGACGGTCGTCGGCGAGTGGTTGCGTTTCGCGGCTAGGCGGACAACTCTGCCGAGGATGTGTCGACTGGATATGACATTAGAAGCACTTTGTTGACCATAGTGCGGGAGTTTCTCAACTAGCTCTCAAAGCTGAATACACTGGCCCTGAACTTGCTCCACACCATCAATCGAGGAGGAAAGCATGGAAGGGCTCATCGGAGAAACAAGGCGCACATACGACCGTCCGATCGGTGCAAAGGAGGCTGCCGCATGGCTTGGCATCTCCTTGCGCACGCTGCTCGAGTTCTGCCGGACGGGCCAGATTCCGGCGGTCAAGCGCGGCGGGCGCTGGTACTTCTCCAGGAAGAAGCTTGCTGACTGGGCGGGCGTCGACGAGTAGGGCGTCATCGACATGCCGAACTACGAGAAGCCCCGTGATTTCTTCTGGGGGAAGGTGATCCCCCTCTACGTTGAGTGCGTCGGCGAGAGGCTGAACTACAAGGAAGCATTGCTCTTGCAGCAGCTGCACTACTGGCTTAAGGCCAACGAGCAGAATCTCGACCACATCTGGGATGGGCACGTGTGGGTGTGGAACTCGCTGGGCGAATGGGCGAAGGCGGTGCCGGTCGGGGGAGAGAAGACGATCAGCCGTTTGTTCGACCACCTTGTCGAGACGGGGCTCGTCTTGGAGAGCCAGCACGGCGGGCATGACCGGAGGAAGAGCTATACCATCGTCTACGCAGAGGCGGAGAAGCTTTCAAGCGGACAAAGTGTCCATATGGACAAGTTGTCCATATGGACAGAATGTCCGGATGATACGGACAATCTGTCTGCATCAAGCGGACAACTTGTCGGCTTGCAATCGGACAACTTGTCTGCATGTAACAAAG
>CAMZCV010000060.1 GCA_947305035.1 uncultured Coriobacteriales bacterium
GCTGCGCAAGGAGCTTGAGAGGACTGGCCGCATCTACGACGTGCACAAGCCGTACTGCGAGAGGATTTCGACTCTCTGCGATGCCATCGACGCCGTGCACGCGCGGCTTGAGCAGGAGAACGACGAGCTGGGCAAGACCGTTGACGCCACGCGTGAGACTGATGCATGGAAGATGGGCTTCGACGAGGGCTTCGCCAGCGCCGACGATTGGCTTGCCCAACACGAGGATGCCATGGCTGAGCACGGGTGGTACAGGGAGCGGGGCGCTGATGGCTTGACGATTCGCATCGGTGACGTGATGGAAAGCGAATACATCACGCGACTAGAGGTGAGTGCCATCGGTGCAGGATGCTTCTTTGCGTTGAATAACACCGACGGTCGATTCCATCAGTTCGATTCTCAGCAGTTCACCCACCACCACGCCCCGACCGTCGAGGACGTGCTGCGGGAGTTCGCGATGGCCGTCTGCAAGGATGACGCGCTGACCATCCGCAAGGACGTGGTGGACGAGTACGCGGCCAAGCTGCAACTGAAGGAGGACGCATGAGTGCGGACGAGAAGGTCTTGACGTATGAGGATGCCAAGCAACTGTGCTTGAAGGCGTTCGATGGTGGCGCACTCTATGGGAGCGAGTCGATGCGCTATGGCGTCAATGCGGTCGCATATGACTGGGAGCATTGGCTCAAGAAGAACGAAAGCCTCTTTAAGCCAGAGCCGACCGTTGAGGACGTGTTGTGCGAGATGCTTGAGAAGGCGGTAGGTTTCAGCGACGCGCACACGACGGTAGCGCTCAACGCCATCGCCGAGTACGCCAAGCGCCTGAAGCTGGCAGGTGATGCGTCATGACCGCGACCGACAGGGGCAGGCGCTCCGACGCGCTGTACTACGACAACGTTGGGATGCAGCGGCGCAGGCTCTGCGACATGATTGCGAATCTTGAGTCGGACAACGCCAAGCTGCGGGAGCTGGTACGAGATTTTCTTTTCGAGCATGCGGACTACATCGCAGAAGGCAACTACTTTATTGGAGATTTAGACCTTGAGCATGCGATGCACCACAATCAAGCATATTTCAGACACGAAGCAAAGAAGCTCGGAATCGAGGTAGACGGATGAACGTCGAGGTTAGGCCCTACTTCGCCGAAGGCGAGATGTATCCCGCGCTTATCGGCGTGCGTGCCGAAGGTGACGAGTACGAGACGGCCTACGTAAGCAAGAGCGAGCTTGTTGACGCGCTGGCCGAGAACGCCAAGCTGCGGGAGCTTGTGCGGGACATGTACAGACGCTTCTATGGTGTTGTCATAGAAGGCTGGTCCTATCAGACGGCAGACTTCGATGAGTACGAGCAGCGCATGCACGAGCTTGGAGTGGAGGTAGACGAGTGAGCATGATTAGCGGCCAAATCGACAGGCTGCGCACCGCCGCGCAGACCTATCGCAAAATGGGCAACCACTCGGCAGAGAATATGTTTTTCGAAGCAGCCGACACCATCTTGCAGCTGCGTGACGATTTGCAGCGGGCGAACGCCGACAACGCTGAGCTGCGGGAGCAGATGGACGGGCTTGCTTCAAGCTTGCGCAACGACTGGCAGATTGAGGCATCGTGGGACGGCCTGCGTCGCTTTTGGCACGTCGGATGGACCGAAGAGCACGTGGAGAGCTGCGCGGAGTGCGCCAAAGGGCTAGGGGCCTATGCGGACAGCCTGTGTGACCCGCTCAAGGCCGAGAACGCCAAGCTGCGCGACGGCGCCGCCAAGATGGCACAGTGTTACGACGAAGAATTGAAGGCCGTACTGGCCGAGAATGCCCAGCTACGGAAGGAACGCAACCATTGGCATGTTGAGCAGGTGCATGCCTACAGCAATTGGGAGGACACATTCAAACGAGCTGCCGAGCTTGAGGCCGAGAACGCCAAGCTGCGGGAGCTGGCGGCAATCCTATGTCACTGCATGCAGGTACACAATGACTGTGACGGCTGCAGGCTCAACGGCTCAAAAGGCGAATTGTCGTATGACCCGCTGCTCGCATGCGACGGCCTGCACGAGCTCATGCGCGAGCTGGGAGTGGAGGTGGATGGATGAGCGAGTACATGAAATACGCAGCCAGAGAGCGCAGTGTGTGGAAAACGCTCGTGACGGCTGCGTGCGGTCACATCGTCTCCGTGGCTGGATGGGACGAGCGTGACACGGCAAACTTCTTCGATGCGTGTGTTGACGCACTTAGGCGCAGCGGCATCGAAGATTCGGTGTGGTCTGCTCACAAGGCGAATGGTGGCCAGAGGATTCTGTTCGAGAACGGCGGCGAGGTTCGGTTCATGCCGTACCGCTCGCCGCGCATGCGCGGGATGAGAGCTGAAACGGTGGTGATGGACGCATGAGCGCAATCTGTAGCTTCGCGCTGGGCTTCGTGTTTGGCGGGATGGCTGGCATGCTGGCAATCATCCTCGTGGCGGTAGGAGGGAGGGGTGATGCGGAGTGATCGCAGCAAACATCGCATTCGCCGCTGGCATGTTGCTCGGCACGGCATTCGGATTCCTGGTTGCCGCCGTGCTGCCTGCGGGCGATGACGGGAGGGACGAGTGATCGACACGACTATCACCGTGCGGACGTTTCGCGTCGGCACGGACAAGGAGTGCGCGCGCAAGCTGCCCGAGGAGGCGGCTGAGGCGTTCAGCGCGTGGGAGGGCGGGCACGTCGGCTCTCTCGCCGACGAGCTGGCCGACGTGGTGCAGGCCGCGTGCAACCTCTCGGCGCGCTACGGCATCGACATGGAGGATGCGATGCGCCGCTGCGAGCAGCGCAACAGGGAGCGCGGACGGTACGAGTAGGAGGGAGCTGCGACGATGCAGGACCATCAGGATTTGACTGACGCGCTGCGCTTCATCGACCCTGCGCGCTGCAGCTACCAGGAGTGGGTCGACGTCGGCTTCGCTCTGCACGAGAGCGGATTGCCGTGCGAGGTGTGGGACGAGTGGAGCGCGCGCGACCATGGGCGATACCACGATGGCGAGTGCTCGCGGAAGTGGCAGGGGTTCGGCGCTGGCGTCGGCCGACACGTGGGAAGCGGGACCATCGTCGAGATGGCGCGCCGTGGCGGCTGGTCGCCATCGTGGGAAGGCACGGGCTCCGCAATCGGGTGGGACGATGACGTCACGATCGGTCCAGACCCGTCATGGGTCGAGCCATCTGCCATCGAGCCGTCTGGGAAGCCACCGACGATGCAGCTCCACGACTACCTCGCGGCGCTGTTCGAGGACGATGACTGCGTGGGCTACGTCAACCAGAGCTACAGAGCCGACGAGGGCTCGCGCTTCGTGCCGAAGGGCAAGGGACACTTCTCGCGCACGTCCGGCGAGCTCAGGCAGGAGCTCATCAGGTCTGACGACCTCGCGAAGGTCATAGGGGACTGGACCGACGCGGCTGGCGCATGGATTCGCTTCAACCCGCTCGACGGCAAGGGCGTCGGCAACGCGAACGTGGTCGAGTACCGCTACGCGCTGGTCGAGTCAGACGCGCTCGAGGTCGAGCGCCAGCGACCGATGATCGAGGCCATGAACCTGCCGTGCGCGGCAATCGTGAGCAGCGCAGGCAAGAGCGTGCACGCCATCGTGCGCATCGACGCTGGCAAGGACTACGACCTGTACCGCAAGCGCGTTGACAGGCTGTACGCCTACTGCACCGCACACGGATTCGAGCCCGACCGCCAGAACAAGAACCCGAGCAGGCTCTCGCGCCTTCCGGGAGCAACGCGAAACGGGCAGGTGCAGGAGCTGCTCGCGACCAACGTGGGAGCCGAGTCGTGGGACGCGTGGGAAGAGTGGGTCTCCGAGATGGAGGACAGCTTCCCCGACGAGGAGGTGGGCAACTGGGACGAGCAAATCGTGCTCAAGCCAAACCTCATCGGCATGGGGGACGGAGACTGCATCCTGCGGCAGGCGCAGAAGATGATTGTGGTTGGCGACTCTAAGATGGGCAAGAGCTACACGCTCATCGACCTCGCAGAGGCCATATGCACCGGAGGCACGTGGCTCGGCATGCGCTGCGCCGAGGGCAAGGTGTTCTACGTCAACCTGGAGATCGACCCCGGCGAGTTCCGCTGGCGTCAGCACCAGGTGTGGGACAAGCGCCCAGAGGCTGGTGACCAGTCTGCGCTCGCCAAGGTCAACGGGAACTTCGTGACGTGGCAGCTTCGTGGGTACGCGACCGTCATGAGGGAGATCTCTGACAAGCTGGTGCGGCGCGTGCTCAAGTACGGCCCTCCTGGGACGTTCGCTGCCATCATCATCGACCCGATCTACAAGGTCAACGGCGGCGATGACAACGACGCGCGTGCCGTGGCCGACTTCACCAACCAGCTGGACCGCATCATCGCGCGATGCGGGTGCGCCGTGATCTACGCCCACCATCACCCGAAGGGTGCGACGGGCGCGCGCAAGAGCATCGACCGCATGAGCGGGTCCGGCGTCTACGGACGCGACGCTGACACCGTGCTCGACTTCTCACCGCTCTACGCGGACGCTGAGGCGCGAGAGCAGTGGAAGGGCGTCCCGCTGTTCAGGGCGTCTGTCAACTGCAGGTCGTTCGGGTACCGCAAGCCAATAGACGCTGCATTCCGGTGGCCGAGGTTCTACCCAGACCCGGACGGCTCGCTCTCGCGGCTCAAAGTGGTGGGCGAGGACCCGCGCAGCGAAGGGGCGGACCGTGGCAAGGAGGGCAAGGCAAAGCGCGACGCGGAGAGCAGGCAGGCCAAGATTGACGCCGTGCGCATGGCTCTCGCCAAGTGCGACGAGGATGAGGTTCTCAGGACGCGGAAGAACGTCCTCGAGCGACTCGTGCTCCCAGACGGCATCGACATGCCGAAGCCGGAGACGTTCGCGAAGTGGACCAACGGCAACTCGCCGACGCGACTCGGGCCGTTCGACACGGAGCGCACGGAGAGCGGCAAGACCGTCATCACGGACAACAGAACACATATAGTTTTTAACTAAAACACATCAAGCTTTTAACAACCAGACCATTCGCGCAGACCCTGCATGCACCCTTAAAAAAGGGTCTGTGCAGGGTGACCCTGCATGCACCCTTAAAAAAGGGTCCGTGCACTCTGCATTTACTACCCCCTATAAGGGGGGTAAATGCACCCCTCTCGCGAGGGTGTACGCTACGCACGCTCTGCGCAAAGCGCGCGCAGAGCTTTGCGTGCAGTGGCAGCAAGCGTGCGCACACCCCATCGCGAGTCCGCGCGAGATGAAATCACTGACGAGAATCGAGACTCTGATGAGCGGAGGCGATGCCATGGGATGGCAGGCGTTTCTTGCGATGCGTCCGCCTAGCGTGACGCACAACGACCTGAAGCCGTACCGTCGGAAGGACGGGACGCTCGGCATACGGAAGAGCCTGCGGCTGCACGAGCTGGAGGTTGCCTACGACGCGAGGATTCGAGCGGCAGGCGTGCCGGACACGCCGCTTGGCTCCGGAGGGCAGGCGCTCGCGGTCACCGTGCGCGTGTGCTATGCGGCGCGTGGCGATGGCCCACGGCCGCACACCGTCAAGCCGGACCTCGACAACCTGCTCAAGACCATCCTCGACAGGCTCGAGAAGTGCGGTGTCATCGTGGGCGACGCGCAGGTGTGCCAAATCGACGCGTCGAAGGCATGGATGGACCCTGCTGGCGTGTTCGTGCGCGTTGACGAGGTTGGCGAGCATGGCAGCGCTTGAGTGGTTCGAGAGCATCCAAGCACTGCGCGGGCAGGTCGCTGGACTGGACAACGCGATTGAGGAAGCCTATGCGTCTGCTGGACCCAAAGGGCAGCAGATGGGGTCGATTGGTGGCAATGGTGGCGGTGACTCCTTTGCGGGCATAGACAGGATCGTCGACAGCGGCATGGTCGCTGAGCGTGACAGTCTAAAGGCCAGGCTTGACCATATGCTCGAGCGTGCGACAGAAGTGTTGTATGGCAAAAGCGGCAGGGGTGGACTTGCCAAGGCCAAGTGTTCAGTCGATGCCGACATTCTGTGCTGCCACTACCTGCAGGGCATGGGATGGGCAGACATTGCTCGTGAGATAGTGCGCAAGGACACGAGCAGCCCTAGCCACTGGTGCAGGATGAGAGCTCGAAGGGCATGCGCCTACATCGACCGGGTAGGCATGGACTGGCTTGTAGAATCATAAGTGGTTTGCTTGATGTTGTTCCACTTTTTGCTACAATAGCTAAGGTGTTGATTTGTGAACAAGGCCTCAGACCTTTGAAAGTCTGGGGCCTTTTCTTTTAGGGCAGGGCGTCGCATGGTTCCGCGCCCACGCCTTCGCCGCTCGGGAGGGGAGCCATGAGCAGCAACGTGCGCCGCTCCAATGGCACGCGACGTGACAGCGTGCGCAGGTGGCTCCGCGCACAGCAGCGACCCTGCTGGATATGCCGCGCATTTGGAAGACCGGGGGGGATAGACTACTCGCTTCCAGCGGGGCATCCCTT
Source organism: uncultured Coriobacteriales bacterium (assembly GCA_947305035.1). GTDB lineage: Bacteria > Actinomycetota > Coriobacteriia > Coriobacteriales > Atopobiaceae > RUG721. The sequence continues at coordinate 6,468 of CAMZCV010000060.1, forward strand.
CAGCTTCGAGGTGGACGAGCTGGTGCCCGTGTCGAAAGGTGGCTCGCCGTTCGCTCGCTCCAACGTTGACGCGACCCATCGCTGCTGCAACCAGT
>CAMZCV010000061.1 GCA_947305035.1 uncultured Coriobacteriales bacterium
ACGGCGTGATTCTGCCTGACTTCTCGCTCTACCGCGACATGCCGTTGGTGATGCAGCTGTGGAACATCTACCGCAGCCGTGCCATCGGATGCTGGCTCCAGCAGAACGGGGTCAAGGTCATCGTGAACGTGCGCTGGGGCGACCGCCGCACGCACCGCGTCTGCTGCGACGGCATCTCTTTTGGCTGCACCATCGCCGTCGGAACGGTTGGTGCGCTCCGCAGCACCGAGGACAGGGTGTTCTTTGCGGAGGGGCTCGCCTATGTGGTGAAGCGCCTCAGGCCTAAAGCCATTGTTGTATATGGCACCGCTCCAGATGAGGTCTTCGGGAAGTACCGCGATGCCGGCATCGAGATCGTCCAGTTCGACTGCGAGACCAGTATCGCGCACTCCCGTCGTGGGGAGGTGGCGTGATGGGCACAGGCGAGCATGGCGGCTTCGGCCACACGTCGGGGTCGAGTAGCTCAAAGATTTTCACGCGCGTTGAGTACAAGGGGACCGTGCGTGTGGGCGGCGAGGAACGCGACGTGAGTCGCCGGGTCTACCAACGCAACGACATCGACTTCGACTACTATGACGAAAAGACGCAGAGGACGAACCTTCAGCGTATGATAGATGGCGACCCTCCCATCGGTAATGATGGCAAACCCATACAGCTCCATCACGTCCTGCAGAAGGAGAGTGGGCCGATGGTCGAGGTGCGGGAGATGACCCATCGCGAGTACAAGCGAATTCTGCACGGCCTCGTAGGGAACGGCAACAGCTTCAGGAATAACCCTGACTTGAGAAAGCAGTACAGCAACTTCAGGCGGGCTTACTGGATTTGGAGAGCCCAAGAGCACACCAGGGGGAGATAGCGATGAACAACCAGATCGAGACGGCGATATCACAATACGGGGATAAGGAATCCTTCACGCGCGTCGCCCCCACCCCCGAGATGCTCACCAGGGCGCAGAGGGAGCTGGGCTTCCCCATCCCTGGGCAATTCCTCGAGTATCTCAACGCTTACAGCCATGGCGGCATCGGCTTCGAGGTTCTCGGCGTCGGCCTTGACGGCAGCATGCGTTTCCTGGAAGAGACCCTCGAATATCGCGAGGACGGCCTTCCCGAAAACCTTCTCGTCATAGAGAACTGCGACGAGTGGCTGTACTGCATCGATGCGAACACGGGCGAAGTCGTGTCCTGGTATTTCGATGACGAGCCCTGCGTCGACTATCCGTGCTTCGACGACTATCTGCTGGACCGTTTGAATGATGCGATAGAGAACCTGTAGGGCGTGTACTTGTGCGGTATTCCTGCGTACCAATATGGCCCATGCCCTCCCATTTACTCGGAGGGCATGGCTTTTCCGTTGCTGGAGCGGCATTTCCTTGCGGATAAAGCTGAAGTTGATGCCCGATAGGCCCTTAAAACGGCTTACAACAAGCCGTCTACCTGCGGTTTTGCATTTTGCGACTCCTCTGTCGGCTCTCCGCCCACTCCCGTTCATACTCCTTCTTCACCTTGATGAGCTGCTTGCATGCGAGCGCCGTGCGGAACTCGTCCTACAACGGGCGCAGCTTCGCCATCATCTCCCTCGCCAGCTGCTCGATGCGCCTCAGGGTGGCCAGGATTTCCCGGATTCTCCAATCGTCGCCGATGATCTCGCCGGCATGGCGCTCGACGTCCCGGGCGATCGAGTTGCATGCGCTGGTGCACTGGTTGAGGTTCACCCCGTGCATGCGGAACTCGATCAGCATGAGCCGCCAGGTCTTGGGGTCGAGGTAGAGGATCCGCTCGGCATCCACATCCAGCTCGTCTTGGAACAGGTCGATCGCATGGAGGGCGAGCCTGAGTAACCCGCTCCGGGTCACCCCGAACGCCTCCGCCTGGGCGTCGAGCAGCTCGCTCTCCTCGCGAGTGAGCTTCAGCTCCATCCTGACGCAATGCCCCACTTCCCGCTCTGGCATTAAGACCCTCTCCTCTCGATGCGCGCTGGTGGATGCAGGCCCTCCAGGGGCGCGGGGCATCCCCCGCACGTCCTTATTCCCGTGAGGGTCGAGGCTTGCCGCGCCGCCGCTGGGGCAGCGGGTGGTTCATGTGCATGTTTTCGGGGATGCATGTACATGAACCACGGGACTTGCTGCACTCAGCGTTTTGCGCGACGCGGGCAGTTCGTACGTACGACTGCCCGTACGTCGCGCGGGACTTGCTGCACCCTAATTCGGCGCCTGCCTCACGCCTCGTCGAACGTGGCGAAGCGCGTGTCGAAGACGAGGTTCGCAGACCCCAGTTCCCCGTAGCGGTTCTTCACCACGGAGAAGGTGACCGGCCTCACCGCCTTCGTGAGGTTCTGGGCCTGCTCGACGCCCTTCCCGGGCACGGAGAGGTACGCCACGAGGTCTGCACCGTATTCGAGGTTCTGAGCCTCCGCGAGGCCGTCGAGCCCGATGACGGCTTTGCCGTAGTCAGTGCGCCTGATGGAGCTGATGGCGATGACTGCGCACCCGTGGCCGTTCGCCACGTGCCGCAGCCCCGCCACCGTGTCCTTGACGATCGAGCGCTCGTCCGTGTACATGCGGCTGCTTGAGGGAGGCATGATCTGCGCGTAGTCCACGAATACGATGGGAGGCCTCTCCCGCTCCCTCATGACATCGGACACGTACACCGAGAGGTCCACGGGCGTGATGGGGTCGTCGGTGTAGGCGATGTTGCTCGATACGTTCTCCTTGTACCAGACCATGGCCTTCGCGAGGTCGCTGGCGCATCCGCCCGCCTCGCCGCCGATCCTCGAAAGCGGGATGGCCTTGCCGCTGAAGCGTGAGATTGACTTGCGCACGAGCTGCTCGCGCGGCATCTCGAGGTTCACGAAGATCACCGGATGCCCGTCCATCGCGAGCTCGTTGGGGAGTGACCCATGGCATACAAGATTGACGAGGACAGCCTGCTAGACTTCTCGAGCTGTGCGAACGATGAAGAAAAGCTCGACCAGTGCTGGGAGTACTTCATTGAGAACCTGAGTGATGTCAAGGTCATCGCCCTCGATGGTAAGCTCGTACGAGGCTTCACCGGGTTCAGCTTCATCCACATCGTGTCTGGATGCTCCAACAAATACGGCACCGCACTCGATCACGACATCAGCTTCGTGGAGAAGCGGGCCGCGCGGCTGCCGCTCATTGCGAAGGTCCTCAGGGGGTTCGGTTTGTGATGCCTCTCGTCCGTTTGGGGCAATCCTGCTAGGAGTTCAGTTGAATCGAGCAAATGCGAGAAAGGTTCTAGCTCCTGGTTGCGCGGTTGCTGCAGCATATATAGCCTGCAACGTTTCGCTCGCATGACGCAAGCTTCAACGGTTGACTTGTTTCTATCATTGGGAAACCCGCTCGCGATGGTAAGAAGGAGCAAATCGCACGGCTTGCTTTTTTGTCCTTGGCGCATGAGATAATGCCTTCGTCGGCTTCAAGATGGAGGTGAACCGATGACGGACATCAAGAGCGGAGCATGGGACATTGCAGCAAAGACCGCTCCAACATTCTTCGAGCCCGAAGAGTGGTGTGAGGAGTTCGTCGACAAGTGGCTGTGACGAGGAGAGGACGAGACTGTGGATAGCACAGAAGCGAAGACAAAGCTGACGCCCGAGGAATACTTCTCGGCAGACGACTACGAGTGGCTCTCGAAGGTGTCCGACTACATCCGTGATGACCCGGAGAGGTTCGTGTTCGCCGATGACGGCGAGGCAGCCGAGGTCTGCAGCAATTACGCCGCAGACATACTGAACGATGGCTACGGCTGGTTCCTCGATGCCTTGCAGGACGAGGGTGATGACGTCCAGCGTTTCGCCGACGAGTCCGACTTCGGTCGCTGCCTCGTGCTATGCCTGCGCTACTGTATCGACGTGCAGGAAAACGTCCACGCCATGCGCTGGTTGGGCTTCCTGCACCAGATCGGCCGCTTCGTGGAGCACGATGCCCACGAGGCGGCAAGGCTCTACAAGATGGCCGAGATGAAGGGCGACTGCCAGAGCATGATCAACATCGGCTACCTCTACGGCTACGGCCATTTGGGCGAGCCCGACCACGAGGCGTCCTTCAAGCAGTTCGTAAAGGTCATGGGGCTCGGCAACTACCCCGAGGCCATTTACAAGGTGGGCGACGCCTATGCGCGGGCGCAGGTGGTGGAGAAGGACCTGCGCACCGCCTACAAGCTGTACAAGAAGTGCTACGACAACTGCGGCAACCTCGTAGGTGTCAAGGCCAACGCGGCATTTAGGCTGGCGGAGCTCATCATCGACCCCGATAACAAAGAGTGGGGCATCCCCTACGATCCGGTGCTCGCGCTTCACTACTACCAGGTTGCCGAGATCGGCCTGCGTATCGAGGTGGCGAACGACTCTCCGTGGTACGCAGAGCGGCTGAAGCAGGCGATTGCCGGGCAGGACCACGCCCGTGCTCTCATGGACGAGATGGGCGTAGACCTTGCCAAACGGAGCCGAATGATCCTAGCCTAAATCCGCCCAACGCAGCGCCCATCCCGGTTTCTATCGCGAGAGAGGCGTTGCTGTGCCTTTCGCAGGTCAGAGAGAGTTCTCTCTGACCTGTTTCTTTTTGTCAGTGGACCCCAAAAGGGTACGAAAAGGGTCTGAATTCGCTTCGTGGTTCTTGCGAGCTCATCCGTCCATCATCGTTCTGCTCGATAAGCGCACCGAGCTCGATAGCGAAGCCTTTGGCGTATGCGCCTAGGGCGACTCGTACCAAAGCGACTGCATTTTCTGCCAAAAATGAGACGAAACGGTTCGCCTTTCCGTATAAGAGGTTGATTGGAAAGAACGACACCCGGCGCAGGGTGCAGCGAAAGGAGACGGCCATGGCAGAGAACGAGATCATCACCGGCGCGGAGCTCAGCGACGAGAACCTCGACGCAATTGCGGGCGGCTACGTGTTCTTCAACGGTGACGGCTATGAAGTCATCGACAACAAGGGAAACGTGGTCAAGACGTTCTGGGGAACCAAGATTGACGACCATCGCCATGCTAAGGACTACGCGAGCGAGCTGGGCTTCAGCGCAGACGACATCACCTGGTACGAGCTCGATGACCTGCGCAGGAGGAACCAGTAGGGGCCATCCGTTCACCAGGACGGGCTGTCGAGCCCAAGCAATAGAAACACAGCATGAAGGCCATCTTCCGATGGCCTTCATGACGTTGAGAAGCACCGCGAGGATGCGCGGCTATTCCTCGGGATCCTCGGCTGCCATGTGATGGGAGGAGTATGCGGCCACGGCGCCTCCTGCCACAACTGTAGCTGCGAGCCAGCCGTCCATGCTGGCAAACGGATCTCCCGTTCCGGGGATCGGCGAGTTGTCAGGCTTCGGTGTTGGGTCGGGCGTCGGTTCCGGCTTCGGCTCCGGCTCGGGCTCTGGCTCCGGCTCGGGTTCTGGCGGGTTTTCGATTTCCACTGACGGAATGACAGGCTTTTCATCGGGTCCGATGATGACGTTCGCAACATGGAACACTTCGTTGCCGTAATCGAGTTTTCCGGCATCGTCGCCGAGTTCGAGATAGCCTGGCGTGGCGGAATCGGTGAGCTCGTCATCGGCAGCCTGCGCGTAGAGTCCCTCGGACCCCGCAGCGAACGAGGCGGCGGCAAGTGCGCTTTCGTCCACATCCGCCGTTTCGCCGTAGGCCTCATCATGGTAGTACACCGTGATTTCCTGTCCCTCTTGCGGCACGGTATAGACGTCGGCGCGTCCGTAATCAATAACCAGATAATTGCGATGACCGTCTTCGGTTGCGCCATCATTCGTGAGCAGCCACACGTTGGAGCCGTTCACCTTCGCAACTGGATACGTCACCTGCATGAGCTCGCCTGGATCGTCCAGCTCGTCATAGTGGATAAGCTCCAAGGCCTTGCCGTCATACGAATAGCAGGCGCAGATATACGTTCCTTCCTGTGGAAGGCCAGCCAATCCGTCGCCTATCGGCATTTTGGAGTCGCCAAAACCGTTGATATCGAGCTTGAGACTCTTCCTTTCCACAGATATCGACTTCACCGTACCCGTATCCAGGTACGTGTTCTCCTCCATGGTGGAACAGTCGATCTCGCTCACGATGTAGCGATAATCGAGGTCATCGTCGAACTCTGTTTGGAGGGTATACGCAATGGTGAGGTTCGCGATGCCGTTTGCCAGCATCTCCGTGCCCTGAGTTCCCTCGGGAGCGACCATGATGCTCGTCTCGAGAGAGTCCATGTTGCGGACGGCTATCAAGAAGGAGCCGTCTTCGAGGGTGGCGAAGCTTTCAAGCGCCATGCGCGGAGCGACGAAATGCCTATCTTCCTCATTGGTGCCGAAGACGCCCGACGCGAAGAACGTGCGTGCCTCATCGAGCTTCTGCACGGCCCCCTCGCTGTCGGTGCGCAATGCTCCCCTGAGGTCGATGCTGAATTCCTGCAGTATGCCTTCGACCGTGTCGATTGCGCTAACCATGTCATGGCAGCAG
>CAMZCV010000062.1 GCA_947305035.1 uncultured Coriobacteriales bacterium
GGGAACACGTACACGGACGGCAGATTCTGGAATGGACTCATGGGTAATGACGGACACATTCCCACTGACCTTAGGTTCCGTGTTACCGCTGGATCATGGTTTGAGAGCCAGGTGCTTCTCCAAACTCCCGATATTGCGAACAGGGCGGTGTACGATGCGGTGGACATCGCCGATGGGGACGATTCCACGGTTGTCATCGCGATCAGTTCCACGAACCCTGTCTATCATTGGGGCAAGTCAACCCCTGAATTCGATCAAGAGCACAGCACGCGATGGTATCACACCATGGTCTACAATCAGGACTTTTCCATCGACTATGATCGGAGCGACTGCTCCAACGCCGGTCCCGCAACCGTTGTCTTGGTGGGTACAGGTCCCAAATTCACGGGCGAGCGCACCGTCTCCTTCACAATCGATCCATATGGTTTCTCGAGCACGGTGAGACCTCGTACGGGTTTTCCATACTGCTATTGGGACAACCTGTCCTGGAAACCCGACATGACGTTCGTGATTCCCAATTTCGTTCTGTTTGATTATCCGTACCAGCTCACTGAGGATGATGTCACCATCAGCTATGGCTCGAACATCAACGCAGGCGAAAGCGCTGGAACGGTCACCGTCAAGGCAATCAGCGGCAGTAATTTCTCGGGATCTGCAACGTTTACCTTCAGGATTGCTCCGCGTGACATCGCAGATGCAGCGATCTCCCCGATTCCCGACCAGCACTATACCGGATCCGAGGTGACGCCAAACCCCAGAGTGGTTTTGACGAACCGTAACGGCGGCGACCTCGTGCTCGCCCCCACCCGTCAAGGCCGTACGGGGGACTACAAGCTTTCATATGAGAACAATGTCGACGTCGGCATCGCGACCGTTACCATCGAGCCGGATTCCAATAATCCCAACGTGATGGGCGATGCGAGGACCGTGACGTTCAACATCGTTCCCATCAATCTGGAAGATGACGAAATCGATATCGATATCGACAACCAAACCTATACAGGATCCGCGATCGAGCCGGAGATCACAATCTGGTACGGCGATGACGAGCTCGATCTCGTGCGTGGGACGTCCTACTCGGTTACGTGGGAGGACAACGTGGACGTGGGGACGGCAACTGCCACGCTCACAGGCATCGAGCCCTATGCCACGGGTACGGTATCGGGTACGTTCGGCATCGATCCCAAGCCGGTGACGGTGGTTCCCAACGACCTCGGCAAGGCGTTTGGCGACAAGGACCCCACGCTTACAGCGACGCTAGACGGAATCGTTGCCGGCCAAGAGGATAAGGTCACCTACACGCTCGAGCGTGCAGAGGGCGAGACGGTAGGGAAGTACACCATCACGTCCTCGGGCGATGAGGACCAGGGCAACTACGAGGTCTCCTTCGGTACCGGCACCTTCACCATCAGCCCCGCGAGCATCTCCACCGCCACGGTGACCGCCGTCGACGGCGTGTACAACGGGGAGCAGCACACGCCCGAGCCCACGGTGGTGTGGCATAACACGCTGCTGGATGAGGATATTACCTTGGTTGAGGGCACGGACTACACCGTCTCCTACGGGGAGAACATCCATGCAGGCCAGGGTACCGTTACCGTGACAGGCAAGGGGAACTTTATCGGCACGGCTTCTGGCACCTTCACCATCAGCCCCAGGCCGGTAACCGTTACCGCGGATAGTCTCGGCAAGACCTACGCCGACAAGGATCCCAACCTCACGGCCACTCCCGATGACCTGATCGAGGGCGACTCACTCACCTATACGGTCACGCGTGTGCAGGGAGAAAACGTGGGGGTCTACACGGCAACCCCCTCGGGCGCCGAGATTCAGGGCGACTACACGGTGACGTATGCCCCCGGTACCTTCACCATCAGCCAGGCGGATATCGCCAATGCGGTTATCTCGCCCATATCCGACCAGACCTATGCTGGTCAGGAGCTCAATCCCGCGCTGTCCATCTCGTACACGGGAACGGACTTCTCGGTGAACCTGGTGTCCGGAACCGATTACAGCGCCACCTACAGCGACAACCTCACCATAGGCACAGCGAGCGTCGCAGTGGCCGGAACGGGCAACTTCACAGGGACGAACTCGACGACGTTCGCCATCGTGCGCAAGGCGGTCACCGTGACCGCCGCCGACTGCGGCAAGACCTACGGCGATGACGATCCCGAGACCTTCGAGGCCACCGTCGAGGGCGTCGTGGACGAGTACCTCATCGATTACTCCGTCACGCGCGCGGAAGGCGAGGACGTGGTCGAGGGCGGCTACGCCATCACTCCCGCGGGCGATGCCGAGCAGGGCAACTACGCGGTGACCTATGTCGAGGGCACCTTCACCATCGCTCCGGCGAACATCTCGCAAGCCCTTGTCTCCGCGGATGACATGGTCTTCAATGGCGAGGGGCGCGAGCCCGAGCCCACGGTGACCTGGCGCAGCATCACGCTCGAGGAGGACAAGGACTACACTGTCACCTCCTACGCCAACAACGTGAGCGTTGGTCAGGCGTCCGTCACCGTGACGGGCAAGGGCAACTTCACGGGCACGTCGCGCGGCGTGTTCATGGTCACGCCCAAGCCCATCACCGTGACCGCGGATGACCTCTCCAAGACATACGGTGACAAAGACCCTGCGCTCACGGCGGCGGCCGCCGAGGGCGATATCGTGGATGAGTTCGAGCCTGCCTGCACATTCTCGCGCGAGGAGGGCGAGGACGTGGGCGGCTACACCATCCATGTGACCGGCGATAAGTTGCAGGGCAACTACTCGATCACGTTCGTCGATGGCACCCTCACCATCTCGTCTGTCGACATTTCCCGCGCCGCCATCGACCCCATCGGCGACCAGACCTACGCCGGCCAGCGCCTCGAGCCCGAACTGTCCATCTCGTTCACGGGGGCTGCCCTCGAGGAGGAGCTCGAGGTTGGAGTGGACTACGAGGCATCCTATGCCGACAACCTGAACGCGGGTACCGCAACCGTCACCGTTTCCGGTGCGGGCAACTACGCGGGTGAGACGAGCGTGCAGTTCACTATCGTGCCGAAGCCCATCACTGTGACCGCCGATGACTACACGATCACTTACGGCGAGCTTGACCCCAGGCTCACGGCAACGACCGAGGGCGTCGTCGACGAGTATGAGCCTGCCTACGACTTCTCGCGCGAGGAGGGCGATGACGTGGGCGGCTACGTCATCCATGTGTTTGGCGAGGAGCTCCAGGGCAACTATTCGATCACATTCATCGACGGCACTCTCACCGTCAAGCCTGCCGAACTCACGGCAACGTATGCCGGCGAGCAGATCGCCTGGGACGGCACGCCAGAGCTTCTCGTGCAGGTGACCGGCTTCGTGGGCAACGATGGGGAAAGCACCGCTGCCGACTATGCAGCACCCGTCATCACCGCTCCCGACAAGCTGGAGCCGGGCAAGAGCTATGAGCTCGCTCCCGCTGGCGGCTCCGCGCGCAACTACACCTTCGCCTACGTACCCGGGACGCTCGAAGTGGGCTTGAGGCCCATCGACGTCAGCGATGAGCCGTCTGCGATTGAGGGCCTCGTCTACAACGGGTCGCCGCAGGTTGGCGTCCCCGCAGGCACGGGCTTCACGGTCGAGAACGGGGAGCAGACCGACGCCGGAACCTACACGGCAACCGCCACGCCCTCCGAGGGTTGGTGCTGGGCCGATGGAACCACGGACGCACGCAAGATACCGTGGACCATCGCTCCTGCAGACATCGCTGCATGTCCCATCGCCGACATCCCCGCGCAGACCTATACGGGATCTCCCATCGAGCCGTCGGTACGTATCACCTTCGGCGATGCCCTGCTCGTCGAGGGAACGGACTTCGAGGCGAGCTTCCTCGACAACACTGCGGTGGGAACCGCGGGCATCGCCATCGTGGGTAAGGGCAACTTCACCGGCAGCACGGCGGCAACCTTCGAGATCGCTCCCGGCTCGTACGTCGTCACATCCGCACCGGATGCTCCCGTCAGGAAGGGCTCCGGGCAGGCGGTCACGTTCACCATCGAGCGCGTGGGCGACGAAGCTGGGACTTTCGGCTTCTTCACGGGCGTGAGGATCAGCGGCGCCGAGCTCTCCGCCAGCCAGTACGAGGCTCACAGCGGAAGCGTCGTCATCACGCTGAACGCGGGGTATGTGGATTCGCTCCCCGCCAGCCTGTACACGATGGAGGCAGTCTTCGAGGATGGCTCTGCGCGAGCAGCCTTCCAGATTGCCGAGACCAACCCCGATGATCCCGACAACCCCGACAACCCCGACGTTCCCGATGCGGGCGACGCGAGCGTGTCCGCCCAGGCAATCGCCCTCGCGGGATGCGCGGGAGCGGCGCTCGTAGCCGCAGGCGCAGCGGTGAGGCGCAAGCGGTAACCCTGCAAACACAGCTCATCGTTCACGTTCACCGCCCCGATGACCGCAATCACCGGGGCGGTGTTCGTGAACGGGGCATCTTATCCATGCAAAGGAAGCTGGCATCCCGCGGTTATTCAAGCAAATCGTTTCTGGGTTAGTGCTCCGTCGATTAGCCCAGATGGCATTTTTTCGGATTTTTCCATAGAAATGGGGTGCCGTAAATAATGGGGTTGCATTTTCGAGTCTTCTACCTGCGCAAACAGAGGTATTCTCCAGCGTCGATGGAGGTCTAATACTCAAAATCTATGGAAAAGTCCAATAATTTGCCATTTGGGCGAATCGATGGAGCTTGGTGCCCAGCCCCTCCACTTCGTTGTTCGGCTTTCACCCTGCGTCCCGGGCCGGAAACCTGCTTCGCAAAGCATGCGCAACGGGCGGGCGCTATAATCGCAGCAAGAGAGCCCCTAGGAGACAGGCTCGCATGAGCAAGAGAACCGCCAAACAGTTCGTCCGATTCTCAATCGTGGGAACGTCCACGTTCTTCATCGACTATGGTTTGCTCATGATTCTCTCGCAGGTGCTGGGCGTGGAGCCTGTCATCTCCAGCGCCATCTCGTTCACGGTTTCCCTGGTCATCAACTACTTCGCTTCGATGAAGTTCGTGTTCACGCGCCGCGAGGACATCTCGCGTCGGCGGCAGTTCGGCTTGTTCGTGCTGCTCTCGCTCATCGCGCTTCTCGTGAACACGGCCATCGTGTGGATCGGCATGGGGATCTTCGAGAACACCCCGCTCAACCTTACCATTGTGAAAATCGTCGCCACCATGATGGTGACGCTTTGGAACTTCTTCTCGCGTCGCCGCTGGCTCGACGCGGAGGGAAGGCGGCAGATGAAGGGCCAGAGCGCAAACCTGCGAAAAGCCATTCGCCTTCGCTGGCTCAAATGGAAGAAGCGCAGGCGTCGCTAGCTTTGGTTAGCGCTCGTGCTGCATCTCAAATGGACCCTGCGGAACACCAAAACCCGCTGACGTATCAGTGAAAAGACCTCAGTGGCTCTCTGGTGGATTACAGCTGCATAACAAGCTTAAAAAATGCAGAATAGATGCAGCTCTATGCAAAGAAGTATGACTCTGTCGGGATTGCTGATACGTCAGCGGGATTTCGGGTCCCACTCGAGCGAACCCTGACCCTATCCTTGCGGGAAAAGGGCATCCAGATGGAAGACCCCGTCTTCGGCTGTATAGACGATCGTCCCGCCATAGCGCTCCACGACAGCAAGGATCTTCTCCATGCCATACCCCTCGTTTTCCGGAAGCCCGTCGACCAGCCGAATCTCGCCGGCATAGTAATTCTCAACCGAGAGCGATGCCATGCCCAGCTGCGAGCGCAGATTGAGCGAGATGGATCTGCGACCCTTATCGTCGATGCTCCTCACGGCCGCGATGGCATTGTCGAGCGCGTTTCCCACGAGCGTGTAGATGTCCGCTGCCGTCATAAATGAGAGCGCGGTGCCATCGGCAACCGACGACAGCGTGATACCGTCGCGCTTGCAGAGCAAGCCCTTCTCGGTGAGCACCACGTCGAGAGAGGCATTGCCCGTCTTCACCGCTGCGTCGTACACGTTGATCTCGCGTACGACCTCGCGGAGGACCTCCTTCGCCGGCGCTCCATCGCCTTCGCTCGCGAGCAGCTTGACAACGTGATGGCGTATGTCGTGCATGCGTCGGTTGATGGCGTCGATGGTCGAACGCGACAGCTCGTACTGGCGCTCCTGCTCCGCCATGGCGCGCTCCATGGTTGCGACGTCCGTCTGCAGGCGCTGGTTGTAGAGGATCTCGAACTCCGATACCACGATGAAGAGGCAGACCAGCACATAGATTGCCGAGAAGACGACCATGTATCGGAAGGGGACGTCGTAGGAGATGACGTCTTTGATGGAGGGATCCAGCACGAGTGCGACCACCATGGCGAGAATCA
>CAMZCV010000063.1 GCA_947305035.1 uncultured Coriobacteriales bacterium
GGATTTCGAGGCGCGAGAACTCGTAGGAATTGCCGTAGATGAGGGCACTGTACCCAGCCTCCTCAACCGTGTCGCAGAAGGCGCGCGCAGCAGCCGTGAGCTCGGAGCGCCCCATGTTGTCGGCGCGTCCCGAGAAATCAGAGGTCACCTCGTGGTCGAAGGCGATGGGCAGCTCGAGCTCCCTGCCGTCGAGCAGGCCGAGCACGAACTCCGCCTCCTCACGGCCCTCCTCCGCGTTGGTTGCCTGGGAATAGACGTAGAGGCCCACGTCGATGCCGGCGTTCTGGGCTCCCACGAGATTCTCCTCGAAGCGCTCGTCCGCATAGAGGCCGCCCTCCGTGGAGCCACGCCAGGCGACGCGGACATAGCAGAAGGAGATGCCGTCTTCTGCCACCGCCTGCCAATCGATGGAACCCTGATGCTCGGAGACGTCGATGCCCACGCGCGACCGTTCCTCTCCGTCCACGATGTAGGCAAGGCGGTCGTTTCCCATCCAGACCAGGCAATCCCAGTCGTAGGGGCTCGTGATGGTCTTATCGGAGACGTCGGCAGGCGTCGGAACCCCTCGGGATTCGTCATCGTCGCCCGAGCATGCGCAGAGCATGCATGTTGCGGCGATAAGCATCGCGAGAGCCCCGCTCACCGCCCGTCTCATCATATCCATGTGCTTCCCTTCGGGTATCGTGCTGGTCCGCGATACACTATACGACAGAAGCATGGAAGACTTTTGGAGGTGATCCCATGGTGCATATGATGACGAGCGCCGAACTTGCGGAGGTTGTCGAGATGGCCCAGATGCTCTGGCCTGCGGACGACGCCGCTGCCATGGAGCGCGAGTTCACGGAGGTGCTCGATGACGATGAGGCCGTGATCCTCATCGCCAGCGACAACGAGCGCAATGTGGGCTTCGCCCTCTGCCGCCTGCGCCACGATTACGTGGAGGGCTGCTCCACGTCTCCCGTGGGGTATCTGGAGGGCATCTACGTGCACGAGGGAGATCGCCGCAACCACTTCGCCACCGAGATGATCGGCGCGTTCGAGAAGTGGGCGCGCAGGATGGGATGCCGCGAGATTGCCTCCGATTGCGAGATCGGCAATGTGGGGAGCGAGGCGCTGCACCTTGCCTGCGACTTCGAGGAGACGAACCGCATCATCTGCTTTGCGAAGAGGATTTAGGGGAAGACATGCTGTTCCTCGAACGGGTGATCAAGAGCGGGTTCCATAAGCCCTATACGGGAGAGCTCACGCAGCTCATTACCGAGTGGGGCGAGGCCCTCGATTCCGCTAACGTCCTCCCCGAGCATCCCGATCCCACGATGGAGCGCGACCGGTGGATGACGCTCAACGGTGTCTGGAACTACGCGTTCGTGGCCTGCGATGATCCTGCGACCGCATGGAAGGACGACCTCGGCGACGTCGAACCCGACGGCGAGATCGTCGTGCCCTTCTCACCCGAATGCCTCCTCTCGGGCGTAGGAGCCCGTCCGCCCGAGAACGCCCTGCTCGTGGAGATGCGCACCTTCGATAAGCCGTCGGTGGGCGAGGGGAACCGTGCGATCCTGCACTTCGAGGCGGTGGACTGGCGCTGCTCGGTGTGGGTGAACGGCGTACGCGTAGCCGAGCACGAGGGCGGCTACCTGCCCTTCTCGTGCGACATCACCGATGTGCTCCATGCAGGCGAGAATACCCTGCGCGTGCAGGTGTTCGATCCCAGCGAGAGGGGCACGCAGCTGCGCGGCAAGCAGCGCATCGACCGCGGAACCATGTGGTACACGGCCCAGTCGGGCATTTGGCAGAGCGTGTGGCTCGAGGTCGTTCCCAAGCGGCATATCGTGTCGCTTACGGTGGAACCCGACGCAGATGCTGCAACCCTTGCCATCCGTGCCGAGGTTGTGGGGAAGGGCGTCCCGCTCGCGGTGGTGGTGAACGACCATGGCACCGCAGTTGCCGCAGGCTCGGGAAGCGCCTCCGGATTCACGATCGACATGGGTTCCGTGCATCTGTGGTCGCCCGATGACCCGCACCTCTATCAGCTCATCGTGAGCTACGGCGACGACCGCGTGCGGAGCTACTGCGCCTTCCGCACCGCCACGGTGGAGCCCGACGAGAAGGGCGTGCTGCGCTTCTGCCTCAACCACAAGCCGCTGTTCCTGCGCGGCCTCCTGAATCAGGGGTATTGGCCCGACGGCTTGCTCACCGCTCCTGCGGATGACGCCCTCATCTTCGATATCGAAACCTGCAAGGACCTCGGGTTCAACATGATGCTCATGCATATCATGCTCGAGCGCAGGCGTTTCTACTACCACTGCGATCGTCTGGGCATGCTGGTGTGGCAGGATATGGTGAGCGGAGGCGGCGAGCTCTCCGCTTGGCAGACGCAGCAGAAGCCCACCCTGTTCCCGGGTTCCTGGACCTCCATCGACGACAGCGTTCCCGCAGCTTGGAACAAGCTTGCAGCGGGAGATGAGGCGTACCGCGCGGAGTGGACGGCAACCGCGCGTGCTGCCGTGAAGCGCCTCTCCTTCCACCCCTGCATCGTCACCTGGGTGCTCTTCAACGAGAGCTGGGGGCAGTTCTCGGCGGGTGACGCCACGCGCATGGTGCGGGAGCTCGACCCCTCGCGTCCGATCCTCTCGGTGAGCGGCTGGTACGACCAGGGCACGGGCGATTACAAGGGCGTCCACAACTACTTCAGGCCCCAGATCGTCTGGAAGGATGCCGCAGCAACGCCGCGCGCCTTCGTGATCAGCGAGTTCGGCGGCCTCACCTGGCACATCCCCGAGCACGCCGCCTGCCCCGAGTCGTATGGATACGCCACCTTCCCCTCGATCGAGGCATGGCGCGAGGAGCTGCTCATGCTGCTCGGCTCGACGGCGCTGCTCGAGACCGCTGGGTTGACCGGCTTCGTGTACACGCAGGTCTCCGATGTCGAAGAGGAGACCAACGGGCTGATGACGTATGATAGGAAGGTCATCAAACTTTAAACGGAGCAGGGAGCGGTACGGATGGAGCGCACGAGAAGGCGTCCGACACGGCGCGACAACAGGCCCGACTACGGTCTCGGGGTCCTCGCGATCATCAGCGTTCTTCTGGTGGCGTGCATCGTGCTGGGGAGCATCTACCTGCACAGGCTCATCCAGGCCAGCGTGGGCCAGGACTCTGGCTCGAACGGTTCATCCGGTATCGCCGTGATCGACGAGGGAAGCGGGACGCCCCTCGAAGACGGTCGCATCGTCATGACGCTCTGCGGCAGCCACGAGACCATCGTCCGCACGGGCGAGGAGTACGTGGAGCCCGGCTGCCTGGTGCGCGATAGGCAGGAGGGCAACCTCACCGATCGCGTGAAGGTGAGCGGCTCGGTGGATACCTCCACGCCCGGCACGTACACCATCACCTACACGGTGGTGAACGACGAGGGCATGCGCGCTTCTGCGGAGCGCACGGTGCGCGTGACCGACGATGTCGAGTCGGGCTGGGACGAGGACGGCATCTCCGTCATGATGTACCACTACGTGTACGATCCCTCCGACGAGCCGGATGACCTCAATGCCAACTATGTCTCCACCGACGAGCTCGAGGAGCAGCTCGCATGGCTGCACGACTCCGGCTTCTACTACCCATCGTGGGCGGAGCTCAGGGCCTATGTCGACGGCACGCATTCGCTTCCCGACAGGAGCGTCATCCTCACCTTCGATGACGGCGCGTACAACTTCCTCGAACTGGGCATCCCGCTTCTCGAGAAGTACGAGGTCACGGCCACGTCGTTCACCGAATGCAGCCGCGACGACATCGAGTACATGCTCGATACCTTCGCAAGCCCCTATGTGTGCTTCGAATCGCACAGCTACGACATGCACCATGCGGGTTCCACGGCCATCGGGCATGGCGGAGCCATCTACGACCTCTCCGAGGACGAACTTGCCGATGACCTGCAGCATGCGGTGGACATCCTCGGCACGCGCGGAGCCTTCGCCTATCCTTACGGCGACGTGAGCGACGTGTCTGCTGCGGCGATCGAGCGCGTGGGCATCCTCTGCTCGTTCACCACCGACTACGACCAGGTGTATCCGGGCGACGATCCCACGCGCCTGTCGCGCATACGCGTGTCGGGTGGCGAGGGCCTCGAATACTACCAAGGCTCCGTGTGGTAGCGGTTCCTGTCAAAGGGACAGGTCTTTTGACAGGTTTTTCGCTCGCAAATCGGATACTGTTAAACCTGTCAAAAGACCTGTCCCTTTGACAGGAACCGCTGCAGATAAGGAGTCCTCATGGCAGAGTTCGTCTACCAGATGTACAGGGCGCGCAAGGCCGTCGGCGACAAGGTCATCCTCGACGATGTCACGGTGGGCGTATATCCCGGAGCCAAGATCGGTGTGGTGGGCCCCAACGGCATGGGCAAGTCCACGCTGCTTAAGGTCATGGCCGGCCTCGAGCATGTCTCCAACGGCGAGGCCGTGCTCACGCCCGGCTACACCGTAGGTCTGCTCCAGCAGGAGCCGCCTCTCGAGGAGGATAAGACCGTGCGCGAGAACATCGAGCTCGCCTTTGCCGATGTGCTTGCCAAGGTGGCGCGCTTCAACGAGATCGGCGAGGAGATGGCCGATCCCGACGCGGACTTCGATGCGCTCATGGACGAGATGGGCCGCCTGCAGGATGCTATCGATGCTGCCAACGGCTGGGACCTCGACTCGCAGCTCTCGCAGGCGATGGACGCCCTCCAGTGCCCCGATCCCGACATGCCCGTGAGCGTGCTCTCCGGCGGCGAGCGCAGGCGCGTCGCGCTCTGCCGCCTTCTGCTCGAGGCACCCGACCTGCTGCTCCTCGACGAGCCTACCAACCACCTCGATGCCGAGAGCGTGCTGTGGCTCGAGCAGTTCCTGCATCGCTACGAGGGCGCCGTGATGGCCGTCACGCACGACCGCTACTTCCTCGACAACGTCGCTGGATGGATCTGCGAGGTCGACCGCGGGCAGCTCTACCCCTACGAGGGCAACTACTCCACCTACCTCGAGAAGAAGGCCGCGCGCCTCAAGCTCCAGGGCGAGCAGGACGCAAAGCGCGCCAAGAAGCTCGAGCGCGAGCTCGCGTGGGTGCGCAGCGGCGCCAAAGCCCGCCAGGCAAAGGGCAAGGCCCGTCTCGCGCGCTACGAGGAGATGGCGGCCGAGGCAGCAGCATCCAAGAAGCTCGACTTCACCGAGATCCAGATTCCCGCAGGTCCGCGCCTGGGCTCCAAGGTCCTCGTGGCCGAGAACATCTGCAAGGGTTTCGGAGACCGCACCCTTATCGAGGGACTCTCGTTCATGCTCCCGCGCAACGGCATCGTGGGCGTCATCGGCCCCAACGGCGTGGGCAAGACCACGCTCTTCAAGATGATCGTGGGAGAGGAGCCGCTCGACGGCGGCACGCTCGAGCTGGGCGAGTCGGTCAAGATTTCCTATGTGGACCAGGGTCGCGCAGGCATCGACCCGGATAAGAGCGTGTGGGAGGTCGTCTCGGACGGCAACGATTTCATCACCGTGGGCAAGACCGAGGTGCCGAGCCGCGCCTACGTGGCGAGCTTCGGCTTCAAGGGGCAGGATCAGCAGAAGAAGGCGGGTGTGCTCTCGGGCGGCGAGCGCAACAGGCTGAACCTCGCGCTCACGCTCAAGCAGGGCGGCAACCTGCTGCTCCTCGACGAGCCCACCAACGACCTCGATGTGGAGACCCTCGAGAGCCTCGAGGAGGCGCTTGAGCGCTTCAGCGGCTGCGCGGTTGTGACAAGCCACGACCGCTGGTTCCTCGACCGCATTGCCACGCATATCCTGGCGTGGGAGGGCGACGACGAGCATCCCGGCCGCTGGTACTGGTACGAGGGCAACTTCGAAGGCTATCAGGAGAACCGCATCGCGCGTCTCGGACCCGAGGCGTCGCGTCCGCACCGCCTGCACCGCAAGCTCACGCGCGACTAGGATGTACAGCCTATCGAAACGAGAAACCCCTGCTTGAAGCGGGGTTTCTTTTCGTGCGCTGGTGATGGGGGATCAGTCATCCTCGAAAATCTCGGTGATGGCGCCCATGGGGCAGTTCTCCAGGCAGTTGCCGCAACCGATGCAGGCGTCTTCGAGTTCGGTGACGGTACAGATTCCATCGTCGCTTATCTCGAGGATGCCCGTCGGGCACTCATCTGCGCAAACTCCGCAGCCGACGCACTCGTCGGTGTTGATGATGGGATACATGGCGTCTCCTCTTGCATAGACCTCGACACAGCATCAAGGTAGCACGTTACCTAGCGATGCGCAGCGTCATTTCTGAACACATGACGA